>JAZDLB010000001.1:0-9321 GCA_043802565.1 Candidatus Zixiibacteriota bacterium
GTCACAAAGCGTAGACACGAGTTGACCTCTATGGGTATCCGGGTAACCAAAGAGACCCTTAAGAAACAGCTTGAGCTCACTGGCCAGCTCGATTTCCTTAAACTACCCTATCACCAGGCGATTTTAAACGATGAGATACCACTTAGCATCGGTGGTGGCATCGGGCAGTCCCGGACCTATATGTACCTGCTGAGAACAGCTCATCTTGGAGAGGTCAGCGTCACCGTCTGGCCAAAGATACTCAAAGAAATGTGCAGGAAGAAAAACATTCATGTTCTTGAATAAGAGTAACTTGTGAGATATTATGTAGGGGTGGAGCTTGTTGAGCTTTGCGAAACCCAGATTTTAGGGTCTCCACCCTTTTCAATGATAGATAAAATCAATCAGATGAGATTATATTCAAGGATAACTTAGAACAAAAAGAATTTGCTTTTCGATGTTTTTCTTTTTATATAGTATGTAATCATATCATTTTGGGTGAGGGAGAGGGATTCTTCAAACTCCAAGCTCCCAACTCCAAACTGTCTTCCGGAGAGGTGGCCGAGTTGGCTGAAGGCAGCTGCCTGCTAAGCAGTTGTGCCGGAAACGGCACCCCGGGTTCGAATCCCGGCCTCTCCGCCATTGCCAAAGGCAATGGCCCTGAGCCTGTGGTTCGATTTTGCTCCCTTCGACATTGCTCAGGGACAGTGAGAGAAGTCGAACTGTCACCACCCTGAGCTTGTCGAAGGGTCGAAGGGCCAAAGGCTCACAATGATCAAAACTACTCAGCCTTGGTATGTCTACATTCTACGTTGCAATGATGGTTCATATTATATTGGCGTTGCAACAGATGTAGAAGATCGGGTTAGAGAACATAAGACTGGGCAGGGGTCAGCTTTTACAAAGAAGCGAATGCCTGTTAAATTAGTTTATACAGAAAAACACGAAGACTATACAAGTGCCCGTAAAAGGGAGACTCAACTGAAAGGCTGGCGTAGAGAGAAGAAGAAATGGTTGATTAACGGGTTCCCTTCGACTCGTCCTGCGGACTCGCTCAGGGTCTGACGACGAATCCCGGCCTCTCCGCTTATTTTTATTAAAGGTTTTGACATAACCGGTGAGGCTATTTTAAAGCGTGATTATCACAGAGGAGACCCTGATCATTACATTGGTCATGCAATTAAAAAGAGAAGGATAATAAAAAGGACAGGTTTTAGTTATGAGAAAGAGAAAAAGAATTGGAATTCTTACCGGTGGTGGTGATTGCCCCGGCATAAATGCGGCAATTCGTGCGGTAACCAAGAAAGCCATCATCGAAGACGATATGGAAGTTATAGGGATTGAGGATGGTTATGAGGGGCTTTTAAGTAATCGACATAGAAAACTCGAATATAACGATGTCTCGGGAATACTTACTTTAGGTGGAACTATACTGGGTACTTCAAAGATTGCAAATCCATATAAATATCCCGTAAAAAGGGGTAATAGGATAGTATTTAGAGACCTCTCGAAAACTGTGATTGAGAATATAAAAAGCCTTAATCTTTTCTGTCTGGTTTGCATTGGGGGAGATGGTACCCTGGGTATAACCTATCAATTATTTAAAGACGGGGTTCCGGTTGTGGGGGTTCCTAAGACCATAGACAACGATTTGAAGGGAACAGAGGTTAGTTTTGGTTTTGATTCTGCCGTGTGGGTTGCGACCGAAGGGATTGACAGGATTCATAGCACTGCCGAATCTCATCACCGGATTATGATTGTAGAGGTTATGGGACACAGGGCTGGATGGATTGCGTTATACTCTGGAGTGGCCGGAGGAGGTGATATCATCCTTATTCCTGAAATCCCCTACGACATAAATGTCATAGCTGAAAAGGTAGAAGAAAGAAACAGGAAAGGTAAAAAATTCAGTATTATGGTAGTAGCAGAAGGAGCCAAACCTAAGGGAGGTGAGGTTATAATCCAAAGGATAGTGAAAGAAAGCGCAGATCCAGTTCGTCTCGGGGGAATAGGTTTTGTTCTCGGAGAACAAATTGAAAAAATGACCGGACTTGAGACTCGCACGGTAGTGCTGGGACACCTTCAAAGAGGAGGACCTCCTACCCCTTTTGACCGGTTGCTGGCGACTCAATTGGGTGTCAAAGCAGTTGATATGGTAGTAAAAGGAGAATTTGGATATATGGCAGGGATAAAAGACAGTTCACTGGTTAAAGTGCCTTTAAAGACTGTGACTCAAGGACCAAAAACAGTCCCGCTGGATTCTCCTCTGTTAAAATCTGCACGATCACTGGGAACCTGTTTTGGGGATTGATCATTTTTTAATAAAATCGTTTTATTTTTTCCCTTTCACAGAGCACCCCGGGTTCGAATCCCGGCCTCTCCGTTTTTTTATTTCTGCCAATTTTTATGAAGGGCTTCTCTTATAATCTGATCTTTTTTGAGTATATTGCAAAGAGTTCTTGAGGCATAGGACTAAATAAAAAGTACTGGATAAAAATTATAGAAATCCTTATATTTACAAAGAACCATATAAGAAAGAGCTAAACCAGCTAAATAGATACCCATGTCTGATTTTCATATTTCTTCGATATACGAAATCGTTCAATTAATAGGGAAGGGGACGATAAGTAATGTCTTCAAAGCTCAAGATGTTATAGAACAGAGAATAGTTGCGTTGAAAGTGCTTTGCTCTGAAGGACAGGAAGATGTTGAAAGATTTAAAAAGGAATTTCTTCTCTTAAGTCAGATTAAACATCCCAACATAGTCAAAGTATTCGATTTTGGGTTTACTAATGATGGTAACCCTTTTTTCTCAATGGAATTTATAGAGGGGAAGGATTTTAGAGGATATTTCAAGGAGTTAGATTACCAAAAGTTTTATCAGATTTTAATCGAGATATTGAAGACTTTAGAGTTTCTCCACAGCAAAGGAATAATCCATGGTGACATTAAGCCTTCCAATATTTTTATTTCCTCAGATGAGGAAGGCAATCCAGTAGTAAAATTCACCGATTTCGGTTTTGCTGAATATGGAAAAGTGCTTGAACAGCTCTATTGGAAAGGTACCATCCCTTACCTTGCTCCAGAGATAATTAGGGGGGAAGAATATAACCATCAGGTTGACCTATACTCCTTAGGCGTGATGCTTTATGAGGTTTTGACTGGTAAACTCCCGTTTGAGGAATTTGATCTAATGAGCATAGCCAAAAGTCATCTGGAAAAAGAACCAGAATTCCCAAGGGATTTGAAAATTCCCGAATCACTTAAGCACCAGATTCTGAAATTACTTAAAAAGGACCCTTTAGATCGTTATTATTCAGCCAGAGAGCTGAGAGAAGAGATCGAGCAGGCTTCCGGGATTAAGCTGGAAGAGGTTGATTCAAATCTTATCAAAAGCTTGATGGCTTCAACTGACTTTATTGGTCGAGAAGAAGATTTTTCTTTACTCAAATATCTTTATGAAGAGATGAAGTGTGGGCGGACAGAGGTTATCCACTTAGAAGGTGAATGTGGAGTTGGAAAAACAAGACTTTTAGAAGAATTCAAGAATTTTGTCCAGATTCAGGGAGGGTTAGTTATCTGGAAGAATATTGCTGAATCTGGTGAAATGCTTATTCCAGAGCCTCAAAGTCTTTCAATTCAGACCCACCCTATTGTCTTGATTATTGATGATTTTCAAAAGGTAAATTTGGAACTTCTTGATTCCTTAATTAATTGGTTGAACCAGACGAAAAAAGAGAAAGTTTTGTTCTGTTTTGTCTTGAATAATAATTTGACCCTTTCAGAGGATGATAGAAAGGCGGAAAAGGTTGAAGCAGTACTGAGATCTAATTTATATAAAGCTCCCACTAAAATAATCCTTAAACCTCTAAAAGAAGAAGAAACTGCTCACTTAATAAGTTCGACGTTTAAATGGAAAGGCGAGGAAGAAAAAATCAGTCAGACTGTTTATCAGAAAACCGGAGGAAATCCTTCTTTGATAATTTCCTCGATGAATTCATTAGTGGAACAAGGATATCTCAAAAGAGCAGGTCTTAGTTGGGAGTTAGATGCAGAAGGCTTGAATAAAATTAGTGCACCTGAAAGTTATGTATCACAGATAAAAGACAGGTTACACCGATTATCTCCTGACAGTTTAAATCTGATAGAGACAGCTTCAGTTCTTGGAGAAGAGTTTGAATCAGATATACTGCGTGAAGTAGCAGGTTGTACCGAAGAGGAGATGGCGAATTACATGACAACAGTTTTCTTGGAAAGGCTTCTGGAAGCGAAATCATCTCCATCAGACAAGAAATTTGCTTTTGTCAACGACATAGTGAGAGATTTAATTTACCGTGAAATAGATGAAGACAGAAGAAAAGGACTGCACGAGAAGTGTGGCCAGGTTTTGGAAGAGTCTTATTCTACAGATAAAGATGCAGTTATCGATCGCCTGGCTTGCCATTTCGTTCAGGCTGAAAAAAAAGAGTTGGCTTTCAAATATTCCTTTTTAGCCGGGGGAAAAGCTGAGAGAGAAAATACTCACGAAGAAGCTATTAAACATTATGAAAATTCTCTAAAATTTTATGAACAAGGATTGGAAAAATCTCTTGCCCGAAAAGAAGAGATTTTAGCCAAGCTTGGCAGACAATATGTGATTTCTGGTAACTTCGATAAAGCTCTGGGTCTCTACTTTGAGGCAATCAAATACGTTAAACAAGAAGAGCAAATCCCGGACAGAATAGCAAAACTTTATCAAGAATTAGGAGTCCTCTATCTGAGAAAAGGCGATTATGAAAAGGCTATCAAGATTTTAAAGGAGGGTCTCTCTATATGTAGCGAAGTTCAATTTCCAAAAGTTTCAGCTGAACTGAATACAACTTTAGGCTGGGTCTATCAGAGAAAATCAGATTATCCCGAAGCTGTCTCCTGCTTTCAGCGATCAATCGAGTTACTGGGAAAAGAAAATTCTAAGGAATTGGGGTTAGCTTTAAATGGTCTGGGTGTGGTTTATTGGACATTAGGTGAGTTCAACAAGGCCTTGAATTGTTATAATAAAAGTCTAATAATTTTTGAGGAGCTTAAGGAGGAAAACAGTTTAGCCACAGTTTATACTAACTTAGGGCTCCTCAGTAGGAGCAAAGACAAGGCACGGGAAGCACTTAAATATTTTGAAAAAGCATTATATGTTAAACAGAAATATGGAGTAATAGCCGATCTCTCTTTTCTATACAACAATATAGCCTTAACTTGGGAAAACTTATACGAATGGGATAAGTCTTTAGAATACCATTTGAAGAGCTATGAACTTAAAGAGAAAATGGGGGATCAAAAGGGGCTTGCTAACACACTTACCAACTTAGGCCTTGTTTATCTGAGGAGAGGCGCATTAAATAAATCGCTGGAGAGTCATTCCAAAGCTCTAAAGCTATTCCAGAACCTAAAAGATAAACGAGGAGTAGCTTATTCCTGCTTTAACCTTGGTGAAGTGTATTTGCTCAAAGAGGAGTGGCCTAAATCTAAAACCTATTTGGAGAAAAGCTTGAGATTACGACAAGAATTGGATGACAAATCGGGATTAGCTGATAGTTTAAGTCTTTTAGGCAGATTTAATCTTGAGACAGGAGACTTCTCTTCAGCTTCTTTTCAACTAAAGGAGAGTCTAAGGCTATATGATAATCTGGAAAACCAGAAAAAGATGGTAGAGGTATCTCTTTCTTTGACAGAATTGGGACTCGGGCAGGATAATAAAACCGAAGCTGAGGTGCATCTAAATTACGCAGAAAAACTGTTAAAATCTATCGAGGATCAAGCTTTAAAAGGCAAATTCAAAAGAATAACCGGTATCTTATTGAAACAAAGGGGTAAAGTTGAAGAAAGTCTGAGAGAGTTTTTGGAAGCGGTTGAGGTTTTCAAGAGATTAAAGATGAGATATGAGCTCGGAATAGCATATCTGGAAATTGGCAAAATAAAATCTGACCTAGGAAAGTTTAAGGAAGCCAAAGCTTACTCGAAAGAGGCTTTGGCCATTTTTAAGGATATGGAAATCCCTACAAAAGTTTCAGAATGTGAAGGTCTGATGAAGGAGCTATCTAATTTTACCCAAATAGATCAGCAGAGAATACAGATCCTTTATCAAGTCAGTGAACTTTTGAACAATATCACAGATTTAGATGAGCTTTTAGTCAAGATTTTAGACTTAGCTATAGAACATCTGAGCGCTGAAAGAGCAGCAGTTATCCTCTATTGTCCTCAAGATGACAGTTTAGAGCCGAAAGCTACAAGGGGGATAGAAAAAGAAACCAAAGAGGATGCTCTAAGCATTAGCCGGAGGGTGATCAGGGATGTTCTAAAAACCGATGAACCGTTGATAATAGAGGATACCAGATCTGATCCAGAGATAAGCTTATATAAAAGCGTGATAACGTATAATATCCTTTCTATTCTTTGTGTGCCTTTAATTACTAAGAACAAAACCCTAGGCACTATCTATGTAGATCACCGTTCTTTAAGCGGAATTTTCTCTAAAGAGGATTTATATTTTCTTAAAGCTTTTGCTAACTTGATAGCTGTTGCTCTTGAAAAGGCTGAGCTTTACAACGAGCTGAATGAAGAAGTCTTTCAGTTGAAAAAAGACCTGAGGAAAACCTATAGCTTTCCCAATATAGTTGGTAGAAACAAGAAGATGCAGGATGTTTTCCATATGGTTGAAAAGGTAGCTAACAGTAAAACCAGTATCCTGATTTTAGGAGAAAGTGGGACTGGTAAAGAGCTAATTGCCAATCTGATTCATTATACCAGTGTTCGCAAAGACAAGTCCTTTGTGAAGGTTAATTGTGCGGCCTTACCTGAATCTCTTTTAGAAAGTGAGCTTTTCGGTGTAGAAGAAAAGGTGGCAACAGGAGTAGCGATGAGAGATGGAAAATTCAAGCACGCAGATGGAGGGACTATCTTCTTTGATGAGATCGGAGACATGAGCCTTTCCACTCAAGCCAAGGTCTTGAGAGTGCTTCAAGAAAGAGAGTTCGAGAGAGTGGGTGGAAACAAGACGTTAAAAGTTGATATCCGGGTAATCTCAGCCACTAATAAAGATTTAGAGGAATGCATTAAGAAAGGTGTTTTCAGAAAAGACCTTTTTTATAGATTAAACCCGGTGTCAATTAAAATCCCTCTTTTACGTGAAAGAAAAGAGGACATTCCTTATCTAATTGACTATTTCTTAGAAAAGTTCTCTCAAGAAAACAGCAAACCTAAGATAACAATTCCAGTTAAGGCAATGAATGTTTTAATCGACTATCCTTGGCCCGGTAATGTGAGAGAGCTGGCTAATTTAATGGAAAAAGCAGTCCTCTTCTCTGAGGATGGTTCCTTCCCAAAAGAATACCTTCCAACAAAATCACAAATTCAAAGGGATATAAAACTACTTACCTCAAAGGAGAGCTTACCCAGAGTTTTGGGGAATCTGGAAAGAGAAATAATCCTCCAAGCTTTAGTGAAAAATAATTGGAATCAGGTTAAGACAGCTTTTCAATTGGGAATAGGTGAGGCAACCTTAAGAAGAAGAATGGCAAAGCATAGACTTAAGAAACCATGAACTATTATTCGTCAAAAGTGACGAGCCATTAAGCAATCTTCTTTAATAACAATTAATTAGACTTTGTTCTTATAAAAGAAACCTTCAAGTCATAAATTCCCCTTCCTTAACTCTAAATTTTACAACTAATTAAGTTCTTATCTTCATTTTACTCGTCGAAATCGGCGAGGTATAAGTACTGATGATTGACTAACGACTTTTTCTACAATCTATCACTAACCTCATAACCATAACTGTCACAATGAAATAACCTGTCTACTTTTACACTCTTTTAGAAAAACTGAACATTGGTATCATTCTTGCAATACTTCACCTTTAGAGAAAGTGCTGTTTTTTTCAACTTTATCTAAAGGAGAAACAGATGCTAAAGCTTGTTCAGAGGAAGAGGGGTTTAACCGGGTTAATTTTGGCTGTGCTGCTGTTGGCAACTTTAATCTTAATAGTTCCAGCCATAGCTTATGGAGATGGTGGAATTGGTGAGCCAAGTGATGGGCTTAACTCAACATCTCCATCAGGAACTGGAGACACTACCACCTCTCTTGAGTCCTTGGCTCTTTTTGTAGCTTTGAGCCTTGTGACCTAAACGGAAAGGGGAAGGGTTTCTTTACCTCTTGGTCGGGTAGAGGATTACCAAGCCGAAGTCAAGGAGGACCAATGATGTTACAAACGACCAAGTGAAAAGGGGGGCTTTTTAAAAAACATTGTTTTTGAAGTGATCAGAAGAGAAAACCCTTTTGACTTAAAATAGATGAGTAACAATATATTTAATGATTTTCAGAAGAAATTAGACTTGGCAATAACTCAGCCTTTAAATGTTGTCTTAGAAGGTGAAAATGGAGTAGGAAAAGAACATTTTGCTAAGCTAATTCATGAGAAAAGGGATTGGACTAAAGACTTTATTATTTTCGATTGGGAATGCGACCATTCCTGCCAACTCAGGGTCTTAGATGATCTGATCAAAAACCATTTAACTGGGATAATGGGTTTTAGTAATAAGAAGAGTAATAGCTATTTTTTCCGTAGGATTGATCTTTTGCACTCAAGAACCCAACTTGAAATTTATGAGCTTCTGGATAGTGAGGCAAAAAGACGTGGAATTTCCAGAAGTCAGCTTCACCAGCTGAGTTTAATTGCCTCCTTAGAGAAAAAGAATGGTAATGGAAACAGGCAAAATGATTTAACCCTTAGCTCCTTTTTAGAACTTTTTCCCTTAAGGATAAAGATACCAGCTTTAAGGCAGAGGAGAGAGGAGCTCGGTTCTTTAATGCATGAAATTTTAGCATCTGTGAACAAACAGTTGAATCGAAAAGTGTCGGGATTTGCCTTTGCAACTTTCTATTTCTTTTTAGACTACAACTGGTCTAATAACATAGATGAACTAAGGAGTGAAATAGAGAGGGCAGTGACTTTGACAAAGGATAATGATTTAATAAGACCTGAGGTTCTTTCAGAAAGGTTAATCAGAAGTCAAAAACTTTTGAGAATTGACAACTCTATGGGCTGATCATTATGAAATGGAATTCGTAATGGGTAAAGCAGACCGGTTACTGCTGATTTTGAATCTAATAAGATCAAGAAGGAATCTCCGGGCTAAAGATTTGGCTTTGGAATGCGGGGTCTCAGAGAGGACTATCTTCAGGGATATTAATGCGATATCTTCTGCGAATATCCCTATCTATTTTGAAAACGGATATAAATTTCTTACTGACGCCTTTTTACCACCTTTAAACTTCTCTTTAGATGAATATTTAGTCCTTTATCTGGGATTA
>JAZDLB010000002.1:0-8868 GCA_043802565.1 Candidatus Zixiibacteriota bacterium
GAGGAACGGCCTACCGTGCCTCTATATTAATTTCTACGCTCACAAATCAGGAAAACCGGTTTCTCTTATTTAATTTTCCTGGATATTGCTGCTCGAGCTGCTCTGGAAGCCACCTCTTTGGAAGCGCCGGTGATCTCGATGATCTTATCAATCGCCTGGTCCAGCCACTCGGTCCATTTAACCTCCGGATATTTCAGCCGAAAATAATCCGTTACCTCGTCCGCAATCAACAGGATATATTTTGCCATATTTCTTTTCCTTTCAGTGGAAAGATAGGGCAGAAGATATTCCTTAACCAGCCAGGCAACTACCAGAGTAACCAATGTCCCGATCCCGGATAAGACCCATCCACTAACCGTTGAGAAAATTGAAAGAGGAATTGAAAACAGTGGCCAGTTGCCAGTGGTGAGATTAAGTAAATTGAGCATAATACCTCCTCTAAAAACAGTTTAAAAGTTTAAAGGTTTAAAAGTTTAAGGGTTCACGTGACCGTCGGGTCCCCTGATGGGAGTGCCAGAGCTTGGTAGCCGCAGACTTTAGTCTGCGTAATGATGTTCAGTCGCAAGCTGAAGTCCGAGAGACGGAGACTACGTCTGGCGTAGCCACCGTAGGACTTGCGGCTACCAGACTTTTTCTTCGTCTCGCGTCTCACTTCTCACATCTTTCTTTTTCATTTCCTCCTCTCGGAAATAAAATTCTCAATCTTATTCATCAGAGCCATAATCTTAATACACCAGGACTTATCTGTGGCATAATGGCGATTCATCCCGATTAGATTTGGACCAGCATAGAATTTTCCACCTTCATTCAAATACTCTCTGGCAATATATTTGACCACTCTTTCCAGACATTCTTTGACCGAACCAAAACTAATCGCCAGAGCTAAAGGGTTTTTATCACAAGCTCCAAACCCGAATAGGTTATTCTTTTCCAGAAAGATCTTTGATTCTCCCCAGCCGGTTTCGTGTATTATATGAGCCAATATATAGATTGGATTAACCTTGTTCTCAGAAGCCACCCGCACTAAATCATTTCCTATTCCCCGGAGAGGAGTGGAGACGAGATAAGCATCCATCTCCTCTGAAGTAATCTTTGTCTTAGTCGACTTTGACCTTGAGGCAGAAATTGGATTCAATGGATCCATTCTCAAGTCTTTATAAACTGTCCAGCCCATAATTTTAAATCTCCAGATATTTCTATACCCTTTGACCCTCCAGAAAAAGATCCTCATACATTTATCATGTCATTGCGAGGAGTCCCCCTACGGGGACGACGAAGCAATCCCCTCAATGAGTTATTAAACGGATTGCTTCGCAATGACATCTTAAGAATCACCACTGTAATTCCCAGCTACTCTGTTCCGGAACAGTGCTCTTTAACTTGAGGATTGTACCGTAAGGGATATAGATAGTAAAATCATACTGGGTACTGGAGGGGCTCAATTTAGAATTAGGATACAGGTCTAAATACCAGTATCCCTCGCTATCGGTGTTTGTAGTTTTATAATAAGGGCTGATTAAAACCGATTGATACCTTAAGGGAGTTGATACGATCTTAGCATCGATAACCGCTCCAACCACTGGCAAGCCCTTAAGGTCTTTAATCCAGCCATAAACCCGACAAAGCTCAGCTGAGGGTGGTAAACCTGGATCGAAGGCTGATGCATAGAGAGTTGCAGAACTATTTCCTGAAACAACTAAACTTTCTGGAACAGTAAATTGCCAGCCCGGTTTAAACATCCGCACTTTGTAAATAGCATTATCTAAAGCAAAAGTTGCCTGTCCAGATGGATTAGTGGTTAATAGTCCGGCTGTTGCGGTCTGCTCATAATTTAAAACCTGCACCTGAACACTGGCAATCGGAGTTGAATCAGAGCTTTGTTTTGTGGTTATGACTACCTGATTAGCACCAGTTCCCACTCCGGAGGTTAAAGTTCGGGTATTCCAGATCCAGACGTGATTGGCTATAGTGTCCGGATTAGTCGCACTCCCGCCAGCTATCTCCTCACCCAGACTATCAACATATTTTATTCTTGTTCCGATTAGACTTTGAACAGTAGAGGGATTGGTTATATCTGCCCAATTGATTCCGATATTATCTGAAGCAATCAGGGTCGATCTGGTGGAAACATTAGCATCCAGTCTACCTTTAAAGAACTGTGCCCAGCCTGAATTTTCACCGGTAGTATCATTTATCCATATATCTGCCTGACCTTGAGCTGATAGCCGGTATCCGATTTTATCCTCGATATATTTTGCCCGTAGATAACTTGCACCCGCAGAGGTTGAATCTGCTTTAGTTAGGTAAGCAGTAGTCAAACCATAACCAGTTTTATCTAAGTTCGTATTAATTCTACCTACACCGGTAACTGAATCCGCCCTTGCTACCACTTGCCCTGAAGCAAGCTGATAATTAATTTTATCTAAATTAGTAGAGAGCCTACCTAATCCTGTTACCGAATCAGCTCTGGCTATCACCTGACCTGAAGCTAACTGATAGCTAATCTTATCAAGATTGGTATTAATCCTACCCACTGCGGTAACTGAGTCAACACGAGCAATCACCTGCCCGGTGGCTAATTGATAATTAATTTTATCGTTATTCGTAGTAACCGTAACTCCAGCCGTTACCGAAGCAACCGAACCATCAACATTTCCTCTGACTGTTCCTACCTTATTTACCGAATCAGGGAATACCGTATAGCTTTCCGCTTTCTTGAAATTCTTACCCTGCACTTTCCAGCGTATATCAACGGTATATTCGCCATAGTTTGTCCCATCAAAAGCTCTTTTACCAGTAAGATAATAACCTGTCCTTGTGCCTGCACCTGTAACAATAGTCGAATCAACTAAAGTTGTTCGATAAAAACGTATCCAGACAACCGTATCAGCATTCAGGCATTGACCCAGCGTATCGAATGTATTTACAGCCATCCAGACTGAATCCCTGGCACCTGTGCCGTTGTAGAACTGACCATAATAACCCCAGCTATTGAGCCATCCACAAAAGGCTAAAATTAAAATCAAAAGAATAAATTTTTTCATCTCTCTTACCTCACTTGTTCGATTCTAAAAGTTGCTTGATCACTGCCGTTCTATTTCTTTTACCCGTAGGTGGTGCTTCTGCTTCTGAAGGATAGACTATAATTTTCCTGCCAGCAGTCTGGTTATACATCCCTACCCAGGACATAGCTCTTAATCCTTGACTTGTTGAACCGGATGCTAAATAACCCGTAGCAACGTCTTGCTGGCTGACCATATTGCTATCAGGCAGGGTGTCTGAGGCGTTTATAGTAACTATCAGGCTTTCTGGTGCATAGGCTATAAGGGTTAGGTAATAAATCTCTTCTCTATCTGGCACGTGTGAACCCCAGTTCCAATCATAGAGGCTTCTTATATTTATCCTTCTCTTAGAGCCAGAGGGTCTATCAATAGTAATCTGAGCAAACGCAGAAGCGGTCTGCTGATTGAAAAGCGCCTTAGTCGATGGCATCCATAATTTCCAGGCTGAGACACTATCATAAACCGCTTTTATGCTATCCCTATCATCCTGGTCTAAACCCTCAAGATAACCCAGATGGCAATGCACAACAGAAATCCAGGTAGAATCGGAGCAGTTTTTAGCTACGGTCCGGTTGAAAAATTTATAAAGTGAATCAGGTCTGGAGGCAGGTCCCCTGCCTACCCTGAGATATTCATAAAATTTAGTGCCATCCCTGAAAGTTTTGTCGAGTATGGGTATCTCTGCGATATTAAGCGAATCCCATTTTGCTTGCCAGACATTATAATTAAGTTTTTGAGCTAAAGAAGTGTCGGGATCGGTAAGGTTAGAGTTCCATACGAATTTAAACCTGCCTGCCGCACAGGTCTTATTAGCGTGATAATAAACCGTGCCAGAAGAATCGCCTAAGGCACCAGTTGAACCCGCAGTCCCGAAATTTATCAACTGCGAGCCGTGATTGATAAAAAGACCTGCCTTATATAATTTGCTAAAAGTAGTAGGGCGGTTGAGCATATAGTTTAAAAATTTCTTTACGTGCGTTGAATCCATACAGGTAGCGTCAGCCCCATCCCAGCCACAATCAGCGTAGGAATGGTTACCATCTGCCCACCGGCGAGAGATGTAGTTATCAACTGTATCTTTATAGAAATTAGAAGTCGTATCTAAGCCGTGAAAATAGAAAGGGACGTCCTTAGAATAAACCCCTAAAGAATCAGCCAGGGGACCTCTACCAAACCATAAATCATTCCCTGCTATTTGACCATTTAAACCCTGACCCCAGGAGCCACCTACATCCTGGCTGGTATTCATCCAGCGATGGAGCGAATCCAGATAATCAACTGAGCTATTATCTATATCCGAGTTGATAGTCAATACGCCTCTGGTGTTAAAAGGGAGTCTCCGCACCTGAGCCAGTGCGTATTTATCTTTAATCACCCTGAAACCCATATCAAAGCCATAATCCGTCCAGGCACCAGTAGTCTGATACCAGCAAGAGCCACCACTGTAACTATTCGTCCCGTAAAACCAGTTTATCCGATTACTGGCGTCTGTATAGGGACCGTTTAAGAAGATAGTAAAGCATTGATCAGTAGATACAGAAATGGGAGTATCAAATATAAACCAGATCGCATAACCCCGGGCAATACTATCCGGTGGCATAGTAGCATTTTCAGCATCACCATCAGGTATATCTAAAACTTTAATATAGACATCCCGTTTGGGAAGGAGACTCGTATCAGGTGCAGAGGGGCAAGGACTATAATCATCCGTCCCAGCCCTGAACCGCAACTTAACCGAATCGGTAGAAGAAGCAAAACCATTTCGGTCTAAATAAACTACAATACCATACCAGGTCTCTTCCACAGTAGAATAAACCTTTTGAGCAATAGTAAATGAACCCACTGTGCCCAGACGGTTAGCAGTAGGCGTTGACGTATTAGAAATCGAATAGGCAATGGTATTATTGATCTCGGCAAAAGCAGAGGGAAGTGGACAGTAGATAGTAGACAGTAGACAGCATATAATGAAAAAGATTTTTACCTGTCTACTGTATGCTCCGCCTCTGGCGGACAGTCTACTATCTAATTTTTTCCCCTCTCTATTACCTATCCGCCAGGCTAAAGGCGGACTGGCTACTCCCTTTAACATTTTCATTCTCCTTTCTCAAGACACAGAATACGTGCTTACATTCTTTCCCTTAATCCTTTGAACTTTTTACTCTTTAGGCAACTCCTCTTTTCTTATTTGATCAATCAACTCCCAGAAGATTTTCTCCTTGCTTTTCTTTGGTTCTTTTGATCTCATCTTCTGCTTCAGCTCTATAGCCCGGATAGCATCCGCCACCTTCACCTGATATTTCCCGGATTTCAATTTTTTCAAAAGACAGGAGATCAGCTCCTCTAAAAATATTTCTTCACTATGATTTTCCAATCCAGAAAAAATCTGCCTGCTCTTTTTTTGTTTTTTATTTATTTTATTTTCCATTTTCCTTCTTCCATCTTCCTTTATCTTTTTACTTTAAACTTTTGTCCCGCCAAAGGCGGGATTAAGCCTTTGAACTTTTTTTCAGGAGAGGGCTTCGGCGTGAGCTCAGTCGAACGGTTAGGGAGAGGTTTCATTCACGTTCACGATACCCGGATAACGGTCACGTTTTTATTCATCATTCGATATCCGACATTCATTATCAGTCATTTTTATTTATTTTTCCCTTGAACCTTTGAACTTTCTTTCATTATCCCAACTCAAATATCAAAAGGTCAACCAGACCATTTTCAGAGGAGTTATTCCCTTTAGCAATTTTAAAACCCGTTTTCGATTCTTCTATCACCATACAGAAGACATCATTTTTAGATAATACTAAAACCTTAGGAGACTCTATTTCCTGGGGAAGCTGATTCCCTTTATAATCATAAAGGGTATTAAAATTTGACTCCTGAGCCTTTCCCCCCAGACCAATCCTATCGAAAATGATCCTTTTGGAAGACTCTATTATCTCAGTATGCACAAAAACAAAATTAACCGCGGAGTATTCACCCCAGACACAAAAATTTTTAACCAACCAGACCCTTCTCCCCCTGAGATAATCTAATGTGATATTCATATCGATTCTTTATAACTATTTGCTTTTTGACTTTAGACTATAACCTTTAGCCTTTTATCTTACATCTCACTTTTCACTGCCCTCGGAGTTAAAAGCGCAGATGAAATTCTGGCGAAATCACTCAGTATGAGATAAGCCTTTTTTGAATAGACCTCAGCCATTATATTCCAGGATTTAGATAAAAGCTGGGCACTGGCTCCATAGATATTAAGATTTAAAACCTCCACGGCCTTAATGTCACAGAGGATTGAAACTGAAAGATAGGTCTCCGTAGTAACCAATCCTTGATCTTCAGATTCATAATAAGAAGAGTCGATGAATTTCAAAATCCTCTCATTTGCCTCGGCAATTGCCTGAGCAATAGTCTCATCATTCAAAAACCCATATTCCACTTTATAATCTAAAAACACCCATTGTCCATCCTCTATCGATCCGCTGGCAATTCGAACAAGCTCACCTTTCTGAAAATCGAGTTTGTAATCTGTATCTCTTTGATAAACCCGATAATAAAGGTAAAAGATTACCACTGAAGAAAGAGCTAAAATTGAACCACTTGAAATCCGGGTTAATTTTCCATTGTCGTAGTCTATGGAATAATCTATATTCTCAACGTAAACCTGACCCAGAGATGAATCCGAGGCAACGACCACTGTATCTAAAATCAGCTCCGAATGTAAAAGCTGAATCATATCCCCGGATAAAAAACTTACCTCCTCCTGTACGGGAGACAAAATCTCCTTCCCTTTAACCTTTTCCGAGCCAACCTGGATATTAGAATCCGGAAGTTTAAGTGGAGAACTCCCGGTAAGATGACAGGGATGATTCTCCATCTCAAATACCCCTAAGTGATGCTCTGAGATATGCTTTTTAACTAAAGAGATGTTAGTAAAACTCATAATTTTGCTAATTGCGGTTAACTGTTAGCTGTTCGCTATTGGCTTTTCGCTATTTGCCTTTAGCCTTTTAACTCTTGAACCTTTTCCTTTTCACCTTAAAACCAATAGCAATTCTGTTTTTTCCAGGCAGTAACCTACATATTTGTTGTGAAGATCAGTGGAACAGACATCTTGTCTGTTCCCGTGTTGCTACCATCCATCATTCGATACTTTCCATCCTTCATTATTTTCTATCTTCCATCTTCCTTTTATTTTTACCCACGCTCACGCTACCCGAATAACGCTCACATTTTTCCCTTACTTCATCCTCTATTTACTCCCTTCATCCCTTGAACTCTTGAACCCTTTATTTAACTATCTTTCTTGTCGAAACAAGAAATAGACGTATATTAAATGTAAGAGTACAGTTATTCCGGTGCTAGTCATCCGCCTAAGCGGACTGACCTGACAGGCTAAACCTGGATTATCTTATGAGAAAATTTCTTTTAGCTCTCTTTTTGCTTCTCAATATACCTCCAGCTCTCCTTTGCCAGGAAGTCGACACTATCTGGGTTAAAAGATACAACGGACCAGCAAACCTTAATGATTATCCTTCGGCCCTGATTCTGGATGACTCTGGCAATATTTATGTCACCGGGCAGAGCTTTAGCTACAACACGGGATATGATTATGCTACTCTGAAATATTACTCGGATGGAGAATTTGCCTGGCTAAAACGATATAACGGCACAGGAAATTACGATGACGGGGCAACTGCCTTAGCTCTGGACAAATCAGGAAACTTATATGTAACTGGCTGGAGTGTGGGAACAGGCACATTCTATAATTTTGACTACACTACCATAAAATATCAACCGGATGGGGAGACAACCTGGGTAAGAAGATACCCGGGTCCAGTAGAAGACCATGACGATGCCGCAACCGCGATAACAGTAGATTCTTCAGGAAATATTTTCGTCACCGGACATAGTTGGGATCTTGTTACTTTTGATGACTATACTACTTTTAAATATTATCCTGATGGTGAAACAGCCTGGCTAAGAAGATACAACGGACCTGGAAACGGGTATGACCATCCCAAGGATTTATCTGTTGATCCCTTCGGTAATCTTTGCCTTACAGGGTTAAGCACAAGTAGAGAAAATGGCTTTGACTATGCCACCATAAAATATTACCCGAATGGCGATACTGCCTGGCTCAGAAGATACAACGGTCCAGGAAATTCAGATGATGATGCCTGTGCCATTGCGGTAGATGGTTCAGGAAATATCTATGTGGCTGGAACAAGCTATGACAACTTTACGGATAATGACTACGTCACCTTGAAATATTATCCGGATGGAGATACGGCCTGGGTGAGAAGATATAATGGAACAAGCAACTCCGAAGACCAGGCAACCGATTTAGCCCTGGACAGGTTTGGTAATATCTATATAACCGGAAAAAGTTACGACAGCTCAACCTATTTTGACTATGCTACCATAAAATATGACTCATCTGGTGATGAGCTCTGGGTGAGAAGATATAACGGACCTGGAAATGGCAATGACGAGGCCACCGCCATAGCAATTGATGATTCATGCAATGTCTATGTCACCGGTGGAAGTTTTGGAAACGGAACAGATTTTGATTTTACAACCCTCAAGTATGACCTTTCTGGTAACCTCCTCTGGTTAAAAAGATGCAATGGAGGAAATAATGATAAAGCTTCTGCTATAGCAGTAGACAATTCAGGTAACGTTTTTGTAACTGGTCAAAGCTACCAGAACGAAACAAAATTTGACTATGTAACCATTAAATATAACCATTTGATATTTTATCGTGGAGACACCAACCAGGATGGAAAAGTCTCTATCGCTGATATCGTTT
>JAZDLB010000003.1:0-6014 GCA_043802565.1 Candidatus Zixiibacteriota bacterium
AAGAATATGGGTCTTTTTTGCTCCATCCGACCTCAGCTTTTTTCCCGGTTCCGAAGATATTATCAAAAACAAAATTCATTCTCCCGCTAAAATAACCTTTCCGATTCTGGCCTGAAGGAACATAACCTATAACACCAAAAAAACTATTTTGCCTTTTCTCCTCTACTTCTATTCTCAGAACAGACCAGGAGGGATCGGGCTCAGGTATAAGCTCTGCGCTTTTAACTTCCTTTATAAAATAAAGCCGGCGAAGTCTGAATAATCCAGCCTCCAGCCTCTTCTGAGAAAAATAGTCCAGGCTATCAATGTCTATCGTCCTTTTTAAAACTTCTTCTTTAGTATATCTATTCCCTTCAAACTCCGTTTTCCGTATTCTCACCCGGGGACCTTCAGTTATCTTCAGTTTAAAAGAAAGCCAGGGAAAAGCACCATCTGGATTTACCCTCGAATTAAAATCCCCAAAATCGATCTGGCAGTATGGAAATCCGTTATCATCATATAGCTTTAAAATAGCTTCCGTGCTTTTCTCCAAAAGTTTATCTGAATAAGAATCGCCTGGTTTAAGCTTCATACAGGAACGAAGTTTATTTAAGTCATAAAATTGGTTCCCGCTGATCTGAATCTCTTTAATCCTGTCCTTCACCTCCGAAGAATATCCGGTATTAAAAAAGCAAAATGTAAAGAGCATCCCCAGAATAAAAGAAAAATTAATCTTTTTCATTTTAAAAATAAGCTTTGACCTCAAATTTACCATTGTGTTTTATCTCTCTGTTCGGATCTTTTAAGCCGGAGTAACTAAAATTAGCTGAAAAACCTTGATTTAGCTTAAAATCAAAACTTAAAGTCCAGAAAATATTATTACCCGCCTTTTTCCCTTCGGCCATCTCCCAGGGTAATATTTTATCTGCGGGTGAAAAGCTAACCTTAGACCAGCCAAACTCAGAACGAACCTTTCCCTGACCAAGAAAGGAAAGGGAAAGTTTAGGTGAAAATTCAAACCGGTCAACTTGAAGCCCAAGCTCTTTTTCAACTTCCCTCTTCAATTTGGTAGCCAAAGTTATCTCCAGGGAGTTTTTTTCTCTTCTCGTAAAATTAAGTTTCAGGCTTTTCCCGTCGATCAAAAGATAATCAGAATAATATTTCTCCCTTTCTCTTCTCTCCTGTGAGATCTCTGACTCTAAAAGATTTTTGAAAGATATCCGATAACGAAAGAGGACGGACCTGGTTGTTCTATAATCCTTATCCTTCCCCGAAAGCAGAAGTAGATTTTCTCTTTTATCCTGCGTCCATCTTAACCTGAGATTCACAGGGGCAGAAGGGAAAAGGTAAAGGTCCTGACTCAAGGAATAATCCTTAAGGATTGTTTCTTTAGCAGAACCTCCGCTGAAAGGGTTTAAAATAAAACTACTCCAGTTTACTCTGCCAGAGCTCTGGCTAGAGGACCTGATAAAAGTATCAGTATAAAACTCCTTTAAAAATTTACCTCTGGCAAAAAGTTTACCCGGTTTAAAAACCACTCTACCGCTTTTATCTAATTTTACCCCGGGAAGATATTCATCTAAAATCTCCCTTTGTAATATAAAATTCCCATCTGGATCAGGAGCATACTCCCCATTTTCAAGCCGGTATTCCCCTCTTCCTTCCCCCACCTCCAGGTAATTATCTACCCTTTTCTCTGAGCCCAACTGATTAACTGAATAATAAAGATTCAAAATCAAAGATTGATTCACCGGATAATAATCTAATTTCAAAACCCCCAAATTACCCCTGGTCTTATCTCCTGATTTAAGATTTTTTTCCCGGTATATATGTTCAAGATTAGAAGAAAATACCTCTTTAAAATCTCTTAAAGCTAATCGATTTTGCCAGGTATAGGAATTCGACTCTTTTTTCCAGGAAATATCTTTTCTTTTTTCATCTCGATAAACTAACTGGCTGGATAAACCCCATAATCTGCTCGACTCTAAACTCATCCTCCCTTTCAGCTCATCATATTTTTTATTCATAAAAGCTGAATCCTGTGGAGTAAACGTTTGCATCTCTTTCTCCCAGCCCAGTTGAGTATTGAGCTTTTTCCATCTGTGTTCCAGATAAAAATTCCTTCTCTGCCAGCTTCCAGCACGGTCAATTAGTTCATCTTTTTGATTACTATTTATATTTTCAGTTGAACCTTTAGCTTCTAAGTTTTTGAAAGGGCGAAGGGCGATCTCAAACCTTTTACGCCTGGATTCAAAATGATCACCTTTTTTAAGAACTCCCAGATCTGTGTTCAGGCTAAGATTTTCAACTGGTGAAAAATTGCTGTTAAATCTCAAAACCTTTTCCGAACCTCTTTCTGAATCATCCAAAAAACCCCAGACCCTCTCTTTTTCTATTTCATCCAATCTTCCCAGAGGCTGGAAGTTTTCACCAAGATTTCTATACCATCCCTCAAACTTCAGTTTAGAAAGGTTATGACCGAAAAAGGAAAGGTTTTGTTTGTCAAATCCTGTTCTAAAAAGAAAGGCATTCCCTGAATTATCCTCATCCCCCGAATCTGAAAATGAATTGAGGTCTTTTCTGCTCAAGCCCCAGCCAATCTCTGCTGAAAACCCCGGAAATGGGTTACTATTTAAACTCAAATCCAGCAGGGAATGAGTTGAAGGTAAAGGCAGAAATATCACCGGCAGATAATCACCATTGCCCGGATATACATAACTGTAAATCCCTCCCCCCTTATAGACATAACTCCCCTTTGAATCGCCTACCCAGCTAAAGGTAACCAGATAAGTTCCGCTGTCTTTTCCAGCATATTGATAATATGGATTCCCTGAAGAATCGGTTAATAAAATATATCCCCCTTTCCCTTCACCCGCATACTGAACCCCATTTTTAAAAGCTTTGCTTTTATCCTCGCCTGAATTCTTTAAGATATTTTTGTCCTCCGAAGAAAAAGCCAATGATAATGGATTATCCTTATCATCCCTTTCATCTATAAAAAGACCTTTAAGCTTCAGCTTACCTTGAAACAGATTAAACTCTGCTTTGCTGTTATAGAAACTTTTCTCATAGCTCTGGTCAGAATATTCGAATTCCACCCTGATCCTTGAATCACCTGTTACCAGCCGGGTAGATGAAAAATAAATCGCACCTCTAAGGTAATCGATGGTATAATCGTTATTCGAACCTGTTTCCAAAAGCTCGCCATCCAGATAGATCTTCTCTGTTCCTGGAAGAATCTGAATTCCTCTTTCCCCGTTTTCACCTTTAAGATAATAGGGACCCTGCTTCCCTTCTATTCCCGAGAAGCTGTTATGATAATATTTACCTCTGGAGGAAGCATAGGAAACAGATAAACTATTCTCTTTGAATTTTACCTCAGATGAAGCTCCTTGCAATTTCTTCTCATATCTGCCAGCCAGATTCCCCTCCAGGGTAAGATACTGATCACCTAAGAACCCATTAAAATTTGGAGAGGTAACCTGCATCAAAATCTTATCTAATTCTTCCAGCCTTTTAGTAGTACCAGCCGGGGCTCCTCCTTTACCTTGATCTGAGATCAAGGCTAAGACCTTAACCTCTTTGGTCAAATCCCCGGAAACGGTAAGATTCAACCCCTGAGATAATGAAAAAGCTTCAGAGCTGCCTAAATCCAGGGAGAAACTCTTGCTCCCCGAGATCTGAAGATTAGAGGAAAAAGCCTTATCCCGGGGTATTTGTGAAATCGACTTTTTAAAATTATAATCAGATTTTCGGCTGGATAAATTTTCGTTGGAAAGATCCAGAGGATACGTAGAAGTCCGCCCGAGGTGGATCAGACCTCCACTTGAATTAAAAGATTCCTGGTCAAAGAAAAGTTCCCTGTGAAAATATCTTTTCTTAATCCCGGAGGAGAACTCCTCAAAACTCACCGTTAGAGAGTCGTCTTTTCCTGATGGCGTAAAAAGCCAGAGGAGCCCTTTATTATAATCGATAATATAATCTTTTTCTCTTTCCAGAATAATACTATCCTTCAAAACTTTTTCCGTATGGATGAGGATATAACTTTCTGAGATAATAAAAGGTCCCGAAGTACCATCCCCTTTTAACTTGAGCTCAGTTTTTTCCCCCAGGACCTGATTCTGAAGATTGGTAGCAATTAGCCAGATTAGCAGACCAATGAGAGGTAAACCAAAATTTCTTTTTAAAAGAATTTTCATCTTTTATTTTCACTCAACTAATTCGAATACCTGAATCCGATTATTCCCACTATCTACGATACAGACTTTTTTACCTTCATAGATTTTTAAATCTTTTGGTTTGGAAAACTCCCCTTCTCCCCTCCCACTCTTCCCGAACTTAAAAAGGATTTTACCGTTTTCATCCAGGGTTACCAGATTATCCCCAAAAGTATTAGCCACATATACTACCCCACTTCTACTAACCTCCACACCATATGGTCTGTTAAGATCCCCTCTGCCAAGCTCTTTGAGAAAATTCCCAAAAGAATCATATACGGCAATCCGATCGTTACCTGAATCAGCCACATAGAGATTCCCTCGAGTGTCAATTGATATCCCTTGTGGATCGTTAAGGGCTCCATAACCAGATTCAAAACCACCAAATTTTTGTTGAAAAGCAAATTGATTATCTAATTTAATTATGCAATCGTTCTCCGCATCTGCTAAAAAAAGCTCGCCGCTTCTGGATAAAGCTACCCCTTTTAGCTGACTATTTTCAAAAGGCTTCTCCTGATTATGTGAACTTATCGACTGAATAAAATTCAAATGGCTATCTAACCTCTGGACCCTTTTATTCTGGGTGTCAGTAACATAAAGAGAGAGACCATTATCCATAGTGATGTAGCTGGGAAGATTGAACTCCCCCTTATCCCATCCAAACCCACCGATCTCTTTAAGAAAATCACCTTCCTGACTGCACTTCACTATTCGATTGTTTCCGGAATCAACTATATAAAGATTCCCGGCTGGATCGATAACCACTCCTTGAGGCTGATTGAGCTCAGTTGAGCCTAACTCACCTTCTCCTATGACCTTTACGGGTATAACCCCTTTAGGAGATGAATATGTGGTATCTTTATCTACCTGCCAGGAAGGGACCGAAGCACAACCACCAATCGAAATAAAAAGGCAGAAAAATATTAACTTTTGAAAGGAGTTTTTCAAAATATCGATTTTCATTTTCCCGCCTTAGCGGACCCGCCAGAGGCGGGAAAAAGCTAAAATCTTTTACTTAAACTGAAGCTGAAATGAGGACTTTTGCCAAATAAATTAGCATCCAGACTAAATCTTAGACCGGTTTGATCAGTAGTGGAGAATTCAGAACCGAGCATACGATTGAATTTCTTCACACTCCGAGCCGCATCCAGGACACTCACCACTCGATTTAAAGCTGCTAAGCCCACCATATATAATGCTCTTCTATAAGCTGATTTGCTCTGATTACGTAATTCCCGGTAATGTCCTTTAGAATCCTGGGAATCCCATTCCCAGTTCCAGAAATCATTCTCCGGATAGATTACCGCTTGATCCCCATTATATAATCTGGCAAATTGATTATATTCATCCCGGTTATCATAATAGGTTATATCCTCGAAAAAGTCATCATTTTTCCCATCTAAACCCACCCCGGCATGTAAAGCCGCAAAACCTTTATAATCCCTCTTCTTCCAGGAACCATAAGTTTTGAAGGCAAAAAAGCTACCCCAGATAGACCCTTCTATCCCTAAAAATATCCTGGAGTGGGTTTTGTTCCCTGCGTAGAGTTCCCCTGCTCCAGGTAAGAGTAATGAAAGGAACATAGCCTTCTTGGTAGACTTTCTCCCGCTGGTCTTCTGAAACTCATTCTCCCAGAGTGAACCTTTTTCTTTCTCGTTTTGTAAGTTCTGTCCATACAGGAATTGCCCGTCTTCCCCTGACTGTACAAGCTTCAGGTGGTTAGTGACTTCCCTGGAAAAAGGTATTGACGACAATCCCTGATTCAACCGTGCAGAGACAGGATAGTGTTCTGTCCTCACAATTACTTCAGCTAAAACT
>JAZDLB010000004.1:0-4519 GCA_043802565.1 Candidatus Zixiibacteriota bacterium
CTCTTTTATTAGATGATTTCTCTATGAATACCCTGTGTGCGGCTGGAACTGGCTCTTTTTTGGACCAGCAGGCAAAAAGGTTAAAGATAAATATTGAAAATGAGTTTAGCCAGTTAGCTTTAAAATCTAAAAATCCACCCAGGATTGCTGGAAGATGCAGTGTCTTTGCTAAATCGGATATGATTCATCTACAGCAGATAGCTACTCCAGATTATGATATCGTGGCAGGGCTGTGTTATGCTATGGCCAGGAATTTCAAATCGAGCATTGCCCGGGGTAAAGAATTAAGAAGAAAAATATCGTTTCAGGGTGGTGTGGCAGCGAATTCAGGGATGGTTAGAGCTTTCCGGGATGTCTTTGAACTGGATGTAGATGAGTTAATCATTCCGCAGTTTCATGCAGAGATGGGCGCAATAGGTTCAGCTCTGAGCCTTTTAGAAGATGGAAGAGAAGAAGCTGATTTTAAAGGTTTAAATAGACTGAGTGAATATCTCTCCACACCCAGGAATCGCACGGGAAAAGAGAAACTTCATTTCAACTGTCCTGAAACTAAGTATTACTCTCAAACTTCAGCTTTTCAGGTGCCAGAGGGAAAAGATATTCCAGCTTATTTAGGGATTGACGTGGGCTCTTTGTCCACTAATGTAGTGGTGATTGATGAAGATAACAGGGTGCTATCCAGACGTTATCTAATGACCGAAGGGAGACCGATTGAGGCAGTGCGAAGAGGTTTAGAAGAGGTAGGGAATGAAATTGGAGATAGAGTGAAAATTTTAGGAGCAGGTACTACTGGTTCAGGCAGGTATTTGATTGGTGATTTTATAGGAGCAGACATCGTACACAACGAGATAACCGCCCAGGCAAGAGCAGCCATTGAGTTCGATCCAGAAGTAGATACCATCTTCGAGATAGGGGGACAGGATTCTAAATATATAAGCTTAGAAAACGGAATCATAGTTGATTTCGAGATGAATAAGGTCTGTGCCGCTGGAACAGGCTCATTTTTACAGGAACAGGCGGAGAAGTTGAATATTAAAATCGAAGAAGAATTTGGGAAGTTAGCCCTGCAGGCAGATTCTCCGGTAAACTGCGGTGAGAGATGCACGGTCTTTATGGAATCAGACCTGAATGCTCATCAGCAAGCAGGCGTGAATAAAGATGATTTAGTTGCCGGGCTGGCTTATTCTATAGTCTATAATTATCTGAATAAAGTGGTGGGAAAGAAAAGAATCGGGAATAAGATTTTTTTCCAGGGTGGGGTTGCCTGGAATGAAGGGGTGGTTTCAGCTTTCGAGAAAGTCCTGGGTAAAGAAATTGTAGTGCCACCACATCACGATGTTACCGGGGCGATCGGGGTAGCTATATTAGCCAAGGAAAAGAATAAGTCTGGAAAGACTAATTTCAAAGGGTTCGACCTTTCAACAAGAAAATATGAGATCGAGACTTTTGAATGTCAGGATTGTGCCAATCGTTGCGAGATAAAAAAAGTTTCAGTGGAAAGGGAGAAACCTCTTTTTTACGGAAGCAGGTGTGAAAAATACGATTTAGAGAAAAGAAGCTCTAAAAAATCTGATCTTCCGGATTTATTTGAGGTAAGGGAGAGAATTCTTTTATCATTACACCAGGAGGTTACTCCTAAACTTGAGAAAAAAGGGAAAATCGGTATTCCAAGAGCTCTTTTCTTTTACGAGTATTTTCCCTTCTGGGCCACTTTTTTTGAGAACTTAGGGTATGAGGTGGTTTTATCAGACAGGACTTCCAAGCGGATTATTCGTCAGGGAGTGGAAACAGTTTTAGCTGAAACCTGTTATCCAATAAAAGTTGCTTTTGGACATATTCAAAATCTTTTAGAGAAGAAAGTCGATTACATCTTTTTCCCCAGCCTGATTAACCTGAAGAAAGATGATCCAGACTCAGAGAGCTATTCCTGCCCTTATGTTCAGGCTTTTCCTTATATCCTTAAAGCTACATATGACTTTGAGCAGAAGGGGATAAAGCTTCTTTCTGCTCCGCTTCACTTCCAGAGAAAGAAAGAAGCTTTGTTAAAAGAACTGGTCGAACTATGCAAGGACTTGAAGGTCAAAAGATCATTACTTAATACAGCTTTTAAGAAAGCAGAGGCTTGTCAAAATGAATTCTACAGGAGAATCCGTTCATGCGGAGAGGAGATACTGAAAGATTTGAAAGGAAGAAATACACTGGTGGTGCTGGGAAGACCTTATAATACCTGCGATCCTCTCTTGAGCTTAGAGCTTTCTAAGAAATTAAAAGAATTAGGATGTCTAAGTCTGCCTTTAGATTTTCTTCCTTTGAAATCATCCGCATATAATTCCATCATGCAGAATATGTACTGGAAATATGGGCAGAAAATCTTAGCGGCCACAGAATTTATCAAGAAAACTCCAGGGCTTTTCCCGGTCTATGTGACCAATTTCGGGTGCGGTCCTGATTCCTTTATCCTTCATTTTTTCAGATACAGTCTGGGCAAGAAGCCTTTTCTTCAATTAGAATTAGATGAACATTCAGCAGATGCAGGGATCATCACCCGGTGTGAGGCTTTCTTAGATAGCCTTGGAGGTTATAAGGAAGATAGAAAGAGTCTCCCCGTACCAGCACCATACCTGTCCCCCAATGGTCACAAAAAAGTCTTATATATACCTTATATGGCTGAGCACGCTTTTGCTATAAAAAGTGCTTTTATAGCCTGCGACATAAAAGCGGAAGTTATGCCAGAGTCGGATGAGAAGACTTTGATTTTAGGACGAAAATATACCTCTGGAAAAGAATGTTATCCCTGTATCCTGACCACTGGAGATATAATCAAATTAATCCAGAGTCCGGATTTCGACAGAGATAGATCAGCAATTTTTATGCCCCAGGCAGATGGGCCCTGCAGGTTCGGGCAATATCAGAATCTCCAGAGGATAATCCTGGATGAATTAGGTTATAGGGATATCCCCATTTGTTCTCCGAATTCGAAAGACTCCTATAGTCAGGTCTTGAATTTAAATGACAATTTCAGGCGGTTTGCCTGGAGAGGGATAGTGGTAGTTGATATTCTAAACAAACTTTTGTGGAAAACCCGTCCTTATGAGTTAAACCGGGGAGAGAGTGAAAAAAGATATAGAGAAGGTCTGGAGGAAACCTGCCAGGCAATAGAAGGAAAAAAGAACCTGGAAAAACTCTTAGAACATATCCAGAATGTTTTTTCACAGATTAAAGTAGAAAAAGATGGTAGAAAACCTTTGATCGGGGTAGTCGGGGAGATATATATCAGAACCAATCGGTTTTCCAATCACGATGTAGTAAAAAAGATAGAAGAGTTGGGGGGAGAGGTAAGGGTGGCTCCGATGGCAGAGTGGCTTTTCTATACCAACTTTATGTATAAGAAGATGAGTTTAGCTGAGAAAAGGTATGGAGAGTATCTGAAGGCAATACTCAAAGACCGGGTTCAGAAAAAAGATGAAGAGATTTTGTATGAAAAGCTAAAAATGCTCTTAGAGGGAGAGCATGAGCTTCCAGTAGAAAAAATCATAGAACTTGCCAGTCCTTATCTGCACTTCACCTTTGGAGGTGAAGCTATACTTTCAGTGGGGAAGTCAATAGATTTTATTAAAAAAGGATTTTGCGGGGTGGTAAACACGATGCCCTTTACTTGTATGCCGGGAACTATCGTTACAGCTATCGCCAAAAAAATCCGGGAAAAATATCATAACTTCCCCTGGCTGGATATAGCTTATGAAGGGTTAGAGGATTCAAATGAGTTGACCCGCCTGGAAGCATTTATGTATCAGGCAAAGGAGATGCAGAAAAAAAGTTTAAAGGTTTAAGGGGTTATAAATAAAACCTCTCCCTAACCCTCTCCTTGAAAAGGAGAGGGGATTACTCTACGTGGTCGTCCACTGAACGGAGAACTGTAGCGGAGGTCTTTAGACCTCCATTGGGTTAAAAATGGAAGTCTTGTAGGTCAAGCATGTCCGTCCTTCGACAAGCTCCTTTCGGTCTGAGCCTTCCTTCGACACTGAGTCTCAGGACGAAGTGCAAGGTCGAAGACAGGGTAGCGAGTGGTTCGACTTTGCTCACCATCCCGAGAAAATTGAAGAGCAGAGCTGAACCGCAGAACTGCTTGACAAAAGAATATTTGAACCTACAGAATAAATTTAGATGATTGATTAAAGATAAATAAAAAATTACTAAAGGAGATATAGATGAACAAAAGATTTCAAGCTTTAGTGGAGCAGATCTTGGAGTTTCGCTGGAAAGCTAATCCAGTAGATGCAACTTATTCAGGCATTCATAAATATGACGGCCAATTCGAAAACTTTTCCCCGGCTTTCAGAAGAAGTTATCATAACAAATTAAAAGGATTTTCAAAAAAGCTAAAAAGGTTTTATTCAAAGAAAGAAAAACTATCGGAGGGAGAACTTTTAGACCTTGAAATCCTTTATTCCACCTTAGAAACAGAAGTTAAATACGAAAAGGTATATAATAGATTTATGCGGGATGCAAGTTTTTATCC
>JAZDLB010000005.1:0-4139 GCA_043802565.1 Candidatus Zixiibacteriota bacterium
GTTCAGAGCAGAAAAGAAGATTAAGTCAAAACAAGAAAATAAATTCGATACAGGGTTGGACTTAAAATATGGGATTACTTCTAATCTAACCTTAGATTTCACCTTAAATCCTGATTTCGGGCAGATAGAATCTGACCAGGATCAGATAAACCTTTCTCCTTATGAGACCTATTTCCGGGAGAAAAGGCCCTTTTTCTTGGAAAGGGCAGATATTTTTGAATCCCGCTTGAACCTTTTTTATAGCCGAAGGATTGTTAATCCGATAGAGGGGCTAAAGCTTACTGGTAAAGTTGATAAATACACCATAGGGTTTATTCAGACAGTAGATGAGGTTCCAGAGACACCGGATAATTACTTTAATATATTCAAAATAAAAAGAGATATCTTTAAGCTGGGCCATATCTCCTTTATGGGGACAAGCTTTGATACAAAAGATGATTACAGCCGGGCTTTTAGTTTTGGTGGAAGTTTTCCATTTCAGAACATCTTTAATTTTAGTTTGGGTATGGCTAAGGTGTTCAATAAAGACGTTGATAAAAATGACTGGGCTTATTTTGCCCAGCTTTCCTGCTGGCCAGATAAGGGTTTCAATTTTAACCTCCAGTACGATGATGTGGAGGAGAGTTTCAACCCTAAGACCGGGTTTGTGAGGCAGACCGATTATCGGAAGATCAGGTCCTGGTGGGGTTATCAATTTCGTCCGGCTAAATTTGGAGTAAAGACCATCGGCTTGGGTTCAGGCGTATACTATACCTCTAACCATTCAAGGATTTATACCTATCAGGGGCTTATCCCTGAGATCAATGTGAACTTTGTCAAGAATATCAATTTCAATTTCGGGTTTGGAAGGGAGGAGGAAAGGCCTCAGGTGGTAAAGGATGATAACTTTATCTGGAGTGAGAAGACATATGTCAATGATTTTTTCTATCTGAGCTTCGAGAGGTTTTCTCGTGGATTCTTAGATGGAGGATTTAGCTTCAATCAGGGGGAGACCTTTATTTATAAGGATAACTGGACCCGAACCGAGCCCGGAACTTCAAGATTTTTATTCCTCTGGGCGATTGCAAGGCCTTTGGTGAACTTAGAGCTGGAGACTAACATCAATCACCAGAGTCAATACAAAAATAATTTTAAGGATAGAATTTATAATATCTGGATTTTAGATAACTGGGTAAGGTATCAGGTCACCAAAGATATTTTCACCCGTATTTTTGTGGAATCAAATTTAGACTCCCACCAGCATCAGCTCAATTTCCTTATCGGATATAACTACAATCCCGGAAGCTATCTTTATTTAGTTTATAATGAGACCAGAGATAATTCAACTGGTAAATTCTGGATTCAAGAAAGGGTATTGTTGCTTAAGGCAACATATCTGTGGAATATTTGAGAGATTATTGATTGCATCCAAATGGATGTTGCATTAACACGGTTAATGCACTCCATAGAAAGCTTAACGCCCGACTTTGATGTCGGGCGTTTTTTTATCCTCGGTAGCCGCAGACTTTAGTCTGCGGTTTTATGCTTGTCCATCCATTCGCAAGCTTCAGCTTGCGGCTACCAATGCCTCTCCGATGATATAAAACGGGTGGAGTCAAGCTCCACCCCTACACGATTACCCTTTATTTTTTTACTCTTGAACTTTTAAACCTTTGAGCCTTTGAACTTTTTTAGTCTTTCCACCTTTGTTCCCCCTGCGGTGTAATATAAATAGCAGATCTCCCTTCAACCGGACATTTGGTCTCACAGATTCCACACCCGATACATAAATCTTCCACCACATAAGGTCTTTTAACTTTCTTCAAGCTATCATCATAATGAATGACTTCTTCCTCTTTCAAGATAATAGCCTTGTCCGGAGTTGGGCAATGCTCTTCACAGACTAAACAGTTTATATTTTTATACCAGGGGATACATTTATCCCGGTCGATAAAAGCTAAGCCGATAACTGTTTTTTTCTTGGTAACCTCATCCAAAGGATGAATAGCCTGAGTGGGACAGACCTGGGTGCACATTATACAGTTATATTCGCAATAGCCGGTGCGGGCATATCCCACTGGTGTCCAGAAACCCTCTAACCCTCCTTCTAATAATGCTGGCTGTAAAAAATTCCCGGAAGTAGAACAAACTTTAATACATTCATGACAGCGGATACATCTATCTAAGAATTCATTTTCAACCCTTGAGCCTGGAGGTCTGATTAAACCGGTTTTCAGATTTCTATCTTTAAAAGTTGACTTCAAAAGACCAACTGAAACCAGACCCAACGCAGTTGAAGATAATACATTTCTGCGACCCAGATCGAATCTTTGAGATTTAAACTCACTTTTGAAATTTATCTCTGTAACACCAATAGGACAGTCCTTAACGCAATCATAGCAAAGGATACACTCTCTATCCAAAGTCTTCTTAAAATCTTTTTCAATCGCATCCATCTTACACAAATCTTTACAGATACCACATTCAGTACAATCAGGACTTACTCTCCTTTTCAGGATCTGGAATTTGGACAGAAAAGCATAAAGCGCTCCCAGTGGGCATAAATTTCTGCACCAGAACCTTCGGGAGACAAATTCTAAAGCAAAAATTGCTAAAATTATAATCAAAAAAAGTGAAGACATTCTGTAATAATATACTTGAGTAGGTAAAAGAGTTGAAGAGAAAACCAGTTGAACTTTACTTAGCCAATCCTGAATAAAAATAAACTGAAACAAAAAATTGAGGATTAGAGTAAAAAATCCAGTGATAATCGGAAAAATCGAAAGGGTAAGTGAACGGCTAAATAAAGGTATCGGGTCCAAAAACCAGATGAGCTGGGAGGAGAAAATCGCTCCCACTAAAAGGAAGATCAGAATATAATATTTTAAAGAGAGAAGCTTTTTAAAGCTTTTCCCCATTTTATTTTTAAGAAGATAGCTGAAAATATCCAGGCTGGTTCCCAGGGGGCAAGCCCAGCCGCAGAAAACCCGTCCTAAGGGTAAGGTAATGATGACTAAAACAAGAGCTAAAAGAGAAGTGTTGATTAAAACTCTGGCGGATAAAATCGAAGATATTGCCAGCAGTGGGTCAGCTCTTAAGAAAAGGTCAACTGGAATTTTAGTGGATAAAGGGAAGCTGGCTTTTAGGAAAAGGTAAAAGAAGAAAAGCAGAAAAAGTATCTGAGAGATACGTCGCAGAGTTTTCAATCAAGCTCTCCTTTGACTGGCTATTCGCTATTGGCTGTTCGCTCTTCGCAAAAAGCTACTTGCTATTTATTTTCTGCTCTTAGGCGGATGTTATCATCCGCCTATTTACCGCTGGATGATAACATCCATCGGGAGCAAGGTTAGTTGCTGGCTTTTTGCTATTCGGTTTTCGCGAAAAGCTAATTTCTTCAAGAAGCAAAACTATATTTTTCAATCTTCAATTTATTCAGGTCTAACTCGCCCAATCCAAATTTATTTCCTAAAACAATACAGGACAGGTCAACCGGTTTTAAATTGAAAAGGGTAGTCCCGTAAGCATCTACTGATGCGATTTTTCTGCCAGCTATGATAGTCTTGGTCAATTTAACATCTCGGGGATTTCCACCTTGAGGACCATTATCCGTTAGGATACGATAGGCATCTAAAATATTCAGCCCGGGATTTATGAAATTGGCAAAATCGGCTAACTTCTCATCTATGTCCTGATGAATCATACCCCTGTCCCCACCCATAAGCCCCATAAGGTTTTTCATACCTAAGGTTAAACGTGACAGCCCGTGATGTTTAGCTATCGGGAGGTTAATCAGAAGATCACACTCTAATGCTGGCCTATAAACCTGCCAGGATTTTAAATGAACCCCTTTTGGAAATTTAGTCTCCTTAAAACCAGCATTTATAACATAGCTTACCTCCGCCCCAGCCTCAGAAGCTGCTTTTTTAATACCGCTACTTTCATAACATCGCTGAGCGGTATTACATGAACGGTCAAAGACTTTAACCTTCTTAGCTCCAGCTTCCAGGCACATCTTCACTACCTCAGAGACAACCTCTGGATTGGTATTAGCCGCTTGTTCTGGTCTTCTATCCCAGCCTATGTTGGGTTTCACTACTACAATATCACCAGTGGAGACAAAATTTTTCATCCCCCCTAAAAGGTCTATTGCTTTTCTGACC
>JAZDLB010000006.1:0-6912 GCA_043802565.1 Candidatus Zixiibacteriota bacterium
TTCAGCTTAATAGATCGAGGAGTAAGCTTTTTTGTAAGTGACTCTATACTCATTTTTCTTCGGAGGTTAAAGATTAATTAATCCGTTTGATCTTAAGTTTTCGTAGCGCGACCCTTTTAGGGTCGCAGGAAACGTAGCGTCAGGCTTTACGCCTGACGAAAAGGCAACGTCCGGGATAAACCCAGACGCTACGAAAACTAAAACCTCTACTCCTGCTGCTTTCATCTTGGTCACAGATGTCTTAGATGGTTTTAGCGGGCAGAGGTATAACGGCGGTTGTGATTTATCCATCTTCGCTGGAGGTCAGTCCTCACCTATTGGTCCTGGCAGTAGCACCAATTTTAAACTCTATGCTGGTTTTGTCTATCCCTCTGTAGTTCAACGCGGGGAGGCGAATGCGGATGGAAAGGTTACAGTGTCAGATGTGGTCTATCTGATAAACTATCTATTTAAAGGAGGATCTCAGCCGATTTGTTGATAAATTGGTAGGGGCGAGGTCTCCTCGCCCTGTAATGGGGCGGGGTAACCCCGCCCCTACAGATAAATTGGACAGACACGGTCCCGCCGAAGGCGGGATGTCCCTACGAATAGAACCCCTCTCCTTTTTAAGGAGAGGCAAGGGTGAGGTTATATATGAAAAAAACGTCCGGGATAAACCCGGACGCTACATTTTCTCGAGGGAAGCCTTCAGAAAAAGATGGCTTTAGGTTTTATTCAGTCTTAACACCTGTGTCTGTATCCAGGCTCGACTTTAGCCCCCTCATCTCATTGGTGACTATAGTTGGGGTAACGAAAATCACTAAATCGTGATTCACTATCTCTTTTTTGGTATAGCTGAAAAGGTATCCTAACAATGGAATATTCTTAAGGATGGGAATACCTTTCTGTAATTTCTTCTCTTCCTGGGTGGTTAAACCGCCAATTACTGCGGTCTGCCCATCATCTACCACCACGTTAGTCTCAGCATTATTGGTATTGATAATTACCCCATTTGGGTCAAACTGGTAAGAGCTTCTCTCCGGTCTTAGTTTCATCAAAATTCTTCCTTCCGAGGTAATGTGAGGAACAACCTTAAGGATAGTTCCGACTTCAACAAAAGTTATAACCGTATTACCTGAGGCATCAAATTGTTTAATTGGAACTTTTTGACCCATTTGTATAAAAGCCTCTTTGTTATCCACTGTAGTTATCTCTGGGTGAGCTACAATCTTAGCCTTACTGCTCTTTACCAAAGCTGAGATCACTGTCTCGAGATTAAAATCTGCCTGAACAGTCTTAAAGATGAAGTTCCCGATCCTATCATCCGGTAAAAGCTTATTCGCTTCCTGCTTTATAGTCATGTCGTTAGTGATAGTCCCATCCTCGCTTCCTTGCAAAAAGGGAACAGCTGTCCAGTCAACTCCTAATTCAGTTAAGGTCCCAGTCTCCACTTCTAAAAGCTGGGCAGATATCTTTATCTGGCCTGTTTCTTTATCTAAAGCCTTAACCATTTCCTTGGCGCGGGAAACATTGTCCGGGATATCCCGGACAATAAGAGAGTTCGTTCTCTGGTCTACATCCACGGTCCCTCTTTCGGAAAGAGAGGCTTTTAGAGGTTTTATCAGATCTGCGGCGGTACCATTTTTTACGGAAATTATTTCAGTCTGCAGACTAACTAAAGTTTTTTGATCAGCCTGATGTTTCTGGGTGATTGTTAATTCGTTAAGATAATCTTGCAGAGGGAGCACCCTGATATAACCTGGTTCCTCTATTGTAGCCAGATTATAGGTTTTGGTAATTATCTCCAGTGCCTGTCTCCAGGTAACTCCCTTCAGGCTTAAGGTAACAGTTCCTGATACTGCAGGAGCGACAACGATATTGGTTCTTCCCTCTTCAGCTAAGAAGCTCATAACCGAATGAACCTCTGCATTCTGCAGGGTAAGGGACTTCAAAACCTTCTCCTGCTGTCCTAAGGCCTGGAAAGCAAAGAAGATAAAAAGCCAGGTTGTGATAAGAAAGACTCTTTTTCTAAGTTTTAAATTATTATTCCACATAAAATCTACCTCTCTTCCTGATTAGGTGTGAAAAGTTCTAAGGCTATATTTTTGGTAAATCCATATTCCTGGATTTGAAAGATTATCCTTTCTTTATCTATTGAAACTACGGATCCATTTCTTATCTTATCACCTGGCTGCAAAATATAACCATAGCCCAGTTCATTTTCTAATAGTGCCTTAAATCCATTATGATCTTCTAAAATACCTACCAGCTTAAGCTCCTCTATGCCGGGTAGAGGTATAGCACCCAAGGCGAGATTCTTTTTCTCGGTTAAAGGAGAAAAGGGGTCTTTTCTTGCCCCGCTATGATAAACCAGTATCTTCCTCTTTGGAACCTCTTCTATCACTTTTCCGGGTATATTTGCAGGAGGTTTTTTCTTCAGAGTATCTATCGCGGCAACTTCTATCTTTTTAGATTCGGTAACTTTGTGCTGTTCTGTTGTTGCAGGTATTTCTTTCTGCTCTTCTTTTTTTACCTGCGGAACAGGTTTATCAGGAATTTTCACTTTCTCAGGGGGAGTAACTTCTGTTTTTTGAGATAGCTTTATTTCTTTCTCTTTTTCGGTTGAAACGGTCAACTCTTTTTTAGGTTTCTCTATAGGTTTTTCTTTTGAAGCAATAGTAGTTTTTGTGGGTTTTTCCACAATTTTGGATTTAGATTCGGACTGAACTGGTTTGGTTTCAATTGACTCAGGAGTTTTTTGTCCGCTTTTAACGGATTTTTCCTGAACTGCACTCCACAGAGGATAAACTGGTTCCTGAGGAGTTGAGAGAGCCAATATGACACCCTTTTTTCCATTCTCCTCCATCACCTTATAAACAGCTGGATTTTTGAGGTCCAGAACAACCCTGCAGATCTTGGCTGGAGAGGTTTGATATTGACTGGTGCGGATTGCGGTTATCGTACCAGAAGGGAGCTGCAGGAAACTTCTCTGCGGTAGAAAATTTACCGCATTCAAACAGTCGATCACAATCCGATAGGGCTTCCCCTCCTTTTTCTCCTCAATAAAATGATTAAATTGAAAAGGTGAGTCCGCTAAGATGGTTATCTTAGTATAGTCTCCTTCCCTTTGGAGAGTAATGTTCTGAATATTGCTTTCTGCCCAAAGAAGAGCAAAAGGATTCAGTAAAAATATTGCACTTATTATAATTCCAAACCAGAGCTTATTCTGTTTCATGGAATCTTCCTATTTTGGAAATTCTACCTTCTTAAGTTTTTCCTCTTCTTTTATAAAATAGGTGGTTAATTTACAGGAAATTGCAATAGTGCTCTTTTCCTTCTTCACCTCATTTTTTGGTAAGCCGGAAAAGCTGACATCAGTGATATTGGTCAAAAAAGGAAAATTAGCTATGCTGGAGAAAAAAGTCCCTACATCATCGTAATTTCCTTTGAACTCTAAAGCAAAATATGCGGCATTGTAAAAAGTAATTGGCATTAGGCCTTGAGGTAATATCTGAATTATTTTAGCCTCTGAGTTCTGAGAGGCCGCCTGCAACTGGGTCAAAAATAAGGGAATCTGTTTTTCTTCAGGTAAAAGCAGCTCCACCTGTTTATATCTCGAAAGCAGGCTTTCATATTCAGCTTTAAGGTTTTGAAAACTCTTGGCTTTCATCTCTACGTTTTTCAAATTGGTAAGGAGCATCTCATATTCTGCTTGTTTCTGGTTCATTTTCCGAATATTCAGAGAATAAATTCTGGCATACCAAAAATAAATTGCCAAAAAGGCGACCAATGCTATCAAAAGTAATTTCTGGATCTTTGGATCTTTTAAATCCATTTCATCCTCCTAAAAACTGTCCAATCCCCTTTTAAGGGGAAGATAACCCGGTTTGATTTAATGCTAGCTCCTTCTGAGTATCTATCTGGCTGGCATAGAAAAGGCCACTGGTTAGCTGAAAGCTGTAAGCTTTCTGCTTCTCCAACTCAGCCAATTTCACGTAATTTAACTCTATATTATTAAAATAGTTGGATCTCATCAGGTTTAATATTAAAGTAGCTAAGCTATTAAGAGAAAAGGTGTAACCTTCAATGATGACTTTTCGACTTAACACTGGTGGTGCTTGAGGTTGAGTCACTTTAACAGTATCGACTGCTCCTTCTTCTGTTGTCTGAACCTTAGGCACTGTGGGGGCAACTGGAGGAGTCTCCTTAAAAGAAGAAAGCCATAGATAGTCAGGAACTCTTGAGCTTAAATCCTCCATAATGTCAATCCAGGTGGAGCGATCTTTATCCAGAGACTCGATGGCGGAAAGGCGCATTAAGATCTTATACTTAAGCTCGGTCAGGGCATCCACCAGCCGTATACTTTCTTTAAGCTCTTCTTTTCTGATCTTTGCTTCAGCTATTTTACGGTTTAAACCTTGAAGCCTTATCCCTTGCAAGATACTTATAAAGATCAGAAGGATAATTAATACTCCTCCTGCGCCAAAAATATAGGCAGTGTTTTTCTTTAGAGTAAATATTCCTCTTCTTTTTCTTAACTCCTTGGGAAGTAAATTTATCTCTATCATCTTACTTTACCTTTCTGGCAGCTAATCCAACCGCAATGGTTAAAAGCGGTGCTATTTTCTCCGGCTGGACTTGTCTGAAAACATCTGGGTCATATTCTATATTTCTTAAAGGATTAACTATTTCCACCGTTATATTTAACTTCGACTGGATGAACTCCGGCAGGAAAGGAATTAAAGTTCCTCCTCCGCTCATAACTATCCAGTCCACATTGGAAACCTTGGCTGAAGATTTGAAATAGGATAGAGCAACTTCTAGTCCGGAGATTAACTCCTCAGATGAAGTTACCACTGTGGCTTTCAGCATATCCTGGTCAATGGAGTTCCCCATCTCTCCTTTAAGAGTTTTTTGAGCTAATTCCGGATTAAGACGGAATTCCTTCATTATCGATTCGTATAGCAAACGAGTCCCAGAGGAAATATCCCTGGCAGAATTATAAACTCCATCTTTGATAAAAGTCACATTGATGGTATCAAATCCAATATTTATTAAAACGGTCACCTTTTCCGGGTTTATCTCATAATTTATCTCATAAGCATTCAACAAGGCTAAAGTTTCGGTATCCACTAATACCGGCTTTAGCCCGGCATCCAGGATTAAATCCAGATAGGATTTTAAGAAATCCTTGCGCGCCGCAACCAGCAGTACATCCATCTTATTGATATCCTCGTTTACCTTTATTATATGATAGTCCAGGCTCACATCATCTACATCAAAAGGACTTCTCTGTTCAGCTTCAAAAAGGATAGCCTGTTCTGCTTCGCTACCTGATTTCTTATCCATAGTTAATTTGTCATTCAACACCCCATGTCCCGCTACTGCTATAGCAACCTCTTTTATCCTGGGATCACACTGATCGATTAACGATTGAATGTTATAGATCAGAGTATCCCGATCCTTGATCTCCTCATCTACAATTGCGTTCGGTGGAATCTCCCTGATTCCCATAGCTCTCAATATATAAGCCCCACCTTTTTCTTCAAACTTGATTAATTTAATAGAGCTGGCACCTATATCCAGCCCAGCTACCGTTCTACCCTTTTTTCTTAAAGCCATATCTTCTTCTTTGAAAAAAGTTTTTCGTTTCTAATCTTTAAATCACTAATTTCTTTATCGACTATTTTTTTAAAATATTAAGAGAAAAATAAAATTTTTTTATGCCAACTTGTATATGGGAAAAATTCGAATTCAACGGTTTTAGAAAAATGCTTTTTATTAAATATTTCAGCTTTTGCTGAGACGTGCTCTGCCGGTACTTGCCAGCACATCTACCCTTACATATTTAGAGAGCTCTGAATTATAGATATCCACTGCTCCAGAGGAAGAGGCAGACCCGGTTGAAAGGTAAATCACCGCGGTATTAGGAAAAGTACAGTTGTTAAAAGAAAATATATTAGATAACGGCTCAGTTTTTAAAACCGAGTCTCCGGAATCATAGGTATAAGATGATGGGTTCACCACATCTTTAAACAGGAGATATTGACGATTATTCAGGTCGAAATAAATACCGTATTGAACTCTGCGTGCTACCGCATAGGAACGGGCTAAACGCAGGCTGGAAAGCAGGTCTCTACCTTTAGTTTTAAGTCTCTGGTTGAGAAGGAACTTGTCAAAACGTCCCACGGCCAAGGCTGCCATAATTCCTATTATAACCACCACAATCATCAACTCGATGAAAGTAAATCCTTTTTGATCCTTTTTTAATAACATTTTCATTTCCTCATCATTTATTTTTTTATAACTCTCTCCAGCTATTGGGCACTATTTGATAAGTATATTTATAAGAAGTCCCTCCTGGCATGCCTGGAGGTAAATTATCGGCTAAAGAAGGTACGTGAAATAGATCTGGCACCTGACTTATACTAAAATAGCTGGAAACCATAGCTCCAGCTAACTGATTCTGTTTAGCATTGGTAATTTTCTCCTGAGCATAAAAGGCACCCATAATATTAAGATTAGCATCGCCGTCTCCAGTCCCGATATTTAAGCTATTAGCGGAAATAAATCCTATCACATCATCTGCAGGAAACATTCCCTTGGATAGAACGTGGGTGCTGATATTTATATCGCCAGCTGAGACCATTGTCCCTTTTCCGTCGAATAAGATGGGAGTGCTTTTACTTCCACCACTACCATTGTTTATATTAATATTGCCAGTAACATAGACTATTCCACTGATTTGTAAATTACCACTATTATCTAAATAGATACTCCCCTTGGAATTGGATTGAGCTGGATAGGAAGTCCCAGGTGTTAAATTTACATCCCCATTTATAACTAGAGCATTATTATACAAATAATTTTGGTAAGAGGGGTATGAAGTCCCGGTAGAAGGGTCTGTGTAGGGATTGCTCAGATTAGGGAAAG
>JAZDLB010000007.1:0-4797 GCA_043802565.1 Candidatus Zixiibacteriota bacterium
CTTCCGGGTTTGATCACAAAGGGAAGGAGCTCTTTTTTTATTCTTTCTGATAAAGGGTGCATAGTTTTTAAGTCCTTCTATTGATCTAAGTAAATATAATCAGCCAAAGATAAAATAAATATAATAATTTACAAATAGAAAATTAGGGGTAGGTTTGAAACCTATCTCTACCTATGCGACCCTGAAAGGGTCGCGCTACGAATTTTGAAGAAATGTAGAGACGCATAGCATGCGTCTCCACCAATCAGCCTGACGAAAAAAAACGTCCGGGATAAGCCCGGACGCTACGAACTACAAATGCAGGGGCGGGGTAACCCCGCCCCTACAGAGAATTAATCTTAAACCGCTTCCATCCCTTTTTTCAAAGCCTCAGTATCTAAATCTATGATCTCCTGCCTGGCACGGGGAAATACTTTTTTTAAAGATTTTTTTAATCCTTCCAAGGAAATCGCCCCGGTAAGCTTGGAATAAGCTCCAATCATCACCATATTTGCAATCTTGGTAGTTCCTAATTTTTCAGCAATCTCATTTGCCTGAATATAATTGACCTTTATGTCATCTCTTTTAGGTTTTCCTACAACCAGGGAGCTGTTGATTAAAAGAAGACCCCCTTTTCTGATAGAGGGTTCAAATTTGGTCAAAGAAGGTTCATTCATTACGATCAATGTGTCAGGATATGCAACCACCGGTGAGGCTATCTCATCTGAGGAGATAACCACTGAGCAGTTCGCAGTTCCCCCTCTCATCTCCGCACCATAAGCCGGGAAAAAGGTAACATATTTCCCATCGGTCATTCCGGCATAGGCAAAAAGGATTCCGGCGGAGATTATCCCCTGCCCTCCGAAGCCTGACATTATCACACCTTGATACATCTATTCCTCCAATTTATAGTCAATTTTACAGATAAATCTTTATCTAAGTTCATGGCCAATTTAGTGGCGTTTTAGGAGCGTAAGAGACCTGACTAAAGCCAGTTAGAATAGATATTCAAGTTCATAGCCACTTTAGTGGCGTAAGCAACCTGACTAAAGTCAGTTAGAACAATTACACTGTTTCCACCACCTTCTGAGGTTCAGCTTTAACTTTTTCCTTTTTCCCCTCCGGGGTTTTAAACTCACCTAAGGGATAATAGGGAATCATCATCTTATCAACATAATCATTGGCTTGCAGAGGAGTCATAAACCAGTCAGTTGGACACTGAGAGATTATCTCAACTAAAGAGAAACCTAAATCCTCCATCTGTACCTGAAAAGCTTTTTTAATCGCCTTCTTAGCTTTTAAAACATTAGCTGGCTTATGCACCGAGACTCTGGCTAAATAGGCTGGAGCATCCAGGGAGGATAGAAGCTCGCACATCTTAATTGGATATCCATCAACTCTTGGGTCTCTACCAAAGGGCGAAGTTGTAGATTTCATCCCTATAAGGGTAGTTGGCGCCATTTGCCCACCGGTCATACCATAAATAGCATTATTTACAAAGATTATAGTTATCCTTTCTCCTCTGGCAGCTGAATGAATCGTCTCTGCCATACCAATCGAAGCTAAATCTCCATCCCCCTGATAGCTGAAAACGATACAATCCGGTTTAACCCTTTTCATTCCAGTGGCAACTGCCGGACCCCTGCCATGAGCTGGTTGAATCATATCGCAGTTAAAATATTCATCTGCAAAAACTGAACATCCAACCGGTGCAACCCCGATGGTTCTTTTTCTTATACCTAATTCCTCAATCGTCTCTGCTACTAATCTATGGATTACCCCATGTCCACAGCCAGGACAATATCGCATTAAGATTTCAGTTAAACCCTTAGTTCTTTCAAAAACTTTCTTCTCCATAAATCCTCCAAATTCAAAAATAGCATGTAGCTTGTAGCAAGTAGCTTTTTAGTTTTTCAATATATTTTTAATTACTTCTAAAACTTCCTCACCGGTGGGTATTCCACCTGAAGGTCTGCCATGTAAATAAACTTTGGCTTTACCTTCAACTGCTAATCTGACATCATCTACTAATTGACCCAGGCTCATCTCCACAGTAAGAATCTTTTTTATCCTCAAAGATAAATCGCTAATTATTTTAGTTGGAAAGGGCCATAAAGTAGTAGGTCTTAAAAGCCCGATTTTTATACTCTCTTTTCTACCTAACATCAGAGCTTCTTTTGAAATCCGGGAAGAAGTCCCATAAGCTACCAAGAGAATCTCTGCATCCTCAAGTTGAATCGCTTCATATTTTACCTCTTTATCCTCGATCTCTTTGTATTTCTCCCCTAATTTTAAAGTCATCTTTTCTAAAAATCCAGGCCTTAAATCATAAGACCTAACTACCCTTCTTTCTCGACCTTCTGCATTTCCCAAAGCCCATTCTTTCTCAGGTAATTTAGAAGGGTCAACCGGTTCAAAATCGAACTCTATCGGCTCCATCATTTGCCCTAAAAGACCATCTGTAAGAACCATAGTAGCTATCCTGTACTTTTCAGCTAAATCGTAACACTTCTTCGGAAAATTACCCATTTCAGAAACTGAATTGGGTGCAAAAACTATTACCCGGTAATCACCATGTCCACCCCCTCTGGTGGCTTGATAATAATCACCCTGAGCTGGAGCGATATTCCCTAAACCTGGCCCTCCCCGCATCACATTTGCATAGAAGATAGGGAGGTTGGCACCTGAGATATAAGAAATCCCTTCCTGTTTCAAGCTTATACCAGGACCGGAAGAGGAGGTCATAACTCTGGCACCACAGGCAGAAGCACCAAAAAGCATATTTATGGCCGCAACCTCACTTTCTGCTTGAATGAAAGTTCCACCAACCTCAGGTAGTCTCCAGGAAAGGTATTCCGGCACCTCGTTCTGGGGAGTAATCGGATAACCGGAAAAAAACCTGCATCCCGCCCTTACCGCCCCTTCAGCTAAAGCCTCATTCCCCTTCATCAGTAACTTTTCACCCATCTTTAAACTCTCCTTTAGTTCATCAAAAAAGAATTACTTATAGACTTCTATGGCCACATCCGGACAGACTAATGCACATAGGATACAGCCAGTACATTTTTCTGGCTTAACCGTAGTTGCAGGGTAGTATCCAGTAGAGGCAAACTTCTCTGACATCCCGATAACCTTGTAGGGACAGGCTACCACGCAAAGCTCACACCCTTTACATCTTTTGATATCTACTTCAATCCTTGGCATATTGACCTCTTTTGATTTTAAAAAATAAACATTTAAATTAATTTATAAAAATAAACTTTAAAAGCAAGCCTTTTTGTAACTTTTTCACAAGCAAAAAACCGCCATAAACAGATTAACTGGCGGTTATCAGGTAATTCAAATTTTTCTATTAAAACCTCTAATCTATAATAAATTACTTATAAAATCTATCCTGATTACATTTACATACGCTCACATTTTTTCCCCTGAACTTCCAGGAGCCGTTATCAGCTTTGATCGATTCAACATACAGGATTGGTTGTTTAGCTCCACCACATTTTGGACAATAAACCACATGCTTTTCTTTTTTGACCTTTTCTGCAAAGGTCATCTGTTTTCTGGGCATATACCTCCTTTAGAATCTGAACTTTAAATCTTGAATCAATTTTTCACACTCTTTTCTAATGAGCAAAGCCTGATAAATTAACTCAGCTTTTTTAGATTTGGAGCCTTTTTTAGTCAAGGTGTCTCTAAATTTTTGCTCTGCTAGCTTGAAGTCCTTCGATTTTAGAGACCTGATACCATCTAAGAAAAGTTTATTATCCTTTTCCATCAACCTATCTTAATTTAAAACGTTTTTAGAACAAAGCTTATTTGAAAATAAAAAAATAATAACCTATTTAATCTATTCCAATCCTTTTTTGTCTGAGGATTTTTCTGAGCCTCTCTAAATAAGGCTCTACTTTGTATCTATTCTGTTTTAGATAATAGATCAAGGAAGCAGTGAAGAATTCATCCTCCTTTGAAGGTTTAACCTCCAGGTTCTTTAACTGGTAATCCAGGATGGTAAGCAGATGGTCTTTGGGTTTATAAAAATAGTCCATCAGGTCAAGCTGATAACTTAACGCTCTTTGATATTTTCCTTTAAGATCAGTTCCACCTTTATCCAGAGCCCCTATCTCCTCTTTTAATTTGAGTAAAGACTCATCCAGTTGCACGAAATCAACCAACCCTAAGGGAGTATATTCCCAGCCTTTTCTTCTCAGATTCTCCCTGATAAAAGAATTCGCCTGTAGTAAGATTTTCTCTTCTCTCTGATAGAATCTTTCATCCTTACCTAACATCTCTTTATAATCTCTCATCCTCTCTATACACTCGATTATCTTTTGTATATGTGTTTTTTTGATCGATTTGGAATTAAACTCTGCCCCCTCAATTTTTAGACAGTTCTCCAAACCTTTAAACCTGTCTTTAATAAGCCAGAAATCCTTGCTTTTACCCAGGACTATTTCCTCCAGACTTTCGATCTTCTGATCAAGCACCCATTCCTCTTCCTCTTTCCTGCAAGTCTCTTCTAAAAATTTATCGATAGATTTCTTCAGATTTTCTAAAACTTCTTTTAATTCCACAGGTTCATTCCTCACTATATTTTTCTAAACTACGGTTGAACTGTTCCAGGAGCTTTTCCAGCTTATCAGTTTTCATCTCCAGGCTCGGCTTTTTTACCGTCTCGATCAGCCCGGCCAGATAAAGACCTGCTAATTTTTTCAAAGTCTCGATCTTATCCGCTTTCGAATCCTCTAAGATCTTCTTTATATCCCGGTGACCATCCACCAAAGTTAAAAGATTCCATTCCTCTGATTTAAGATTAACATC
>JAZDLB010000008.1:0-4436 GCA_043802565.1 Candidatus Zixiibacteriota bacterium
ATAGAGAAATTCAAGAAGTTAGAGAATATGGTCATACCTGAAGAATTTGATTATACCGAGCTCAAGGGTTTTAAAAGGGAGGCAAAAGAAAAATTGACGAGAATAAAGCCCAGGTCTATCGGACAGGCTTCGAGGATCTCCGGGGTCTCTCCCGGAGATATTGCTGTTCTCATGGTTTATTTGAAACAATTTGTTTTCAAAAGTGGTGTATTTTCTCAAGATACACCTACTTAAGGGGGATGTTTCACGTGAAACATACTGATTGTTTCTCCATTGAAGAATTTAAAAAACTACTAAAAAACTATCTCGATATAGAGCTTTCTTTAGAATCTCAAGAAAGATTCAGCCTTTATCTGAATGAGCTTTCCTCCTGGAATAAAAAAATTAACCTGATCTCCAGAAAAAAAGATAAGCCAGAGGATATTTATAGACATTTTTTAGATTCGCTTTTAATTTTTAAAGCTCTCCAGATTCCGCAAAGCTCAAAAATCATGGATTTAGGCTCCGGAGCAGGGTTTCCCGCAATTCCAATGAAAATCTTAAGAGAAGACTTGGATATTACACTGGTTGAGTCTATCCGTAAAAAGACTTTATTTTTGAAAAAAATGATTGAGCTTTTGGGCTTGAAAGATATAACCGTTTTTCAAGAAAGGATTGAAAAGTTGCCGGAGTTACAGGGATTCAAAGAGAGTTTTGATTTTGTTACTGCCAAAGCTTTCGGGAAAGTGAAAGACACAATCAATAATTCTTACCCTTTTCTAAAGCAAGGAGGGATTTTAGTGGCTTATAAGGGGAGCTCCTATAAAACTGAAATAATAGAGCTTCTGGAGGGATTTGAAAACCTGAAATTGCAGATTAAAGATATAAAATTTTTTGAAATACCGGAGATAGATTTAAGAAGATTTTTTGTCCTCATTGAAAAAATCTCTTGATTTTTTCCTCTTTCTCTCTTATAAATACAAAAATCATAAGGAGTTGATTTTATGAAAAAAGGATTTAGGTGATGGGAAAGGTAATTGCAATTGCCAATCAAAAAGGTGGAATGGGTAAAACCACAACTGCAGTAAATCTTTCTGCCTGCTTGGCTATGGCTGAGAAAAAAGTTCTGTTGATTGATTTAGACCCTCAGGCAAATACAACTTCCGGGATGGGGATTGATAAAAATAAATTAGAGAAAACAATTTATGAAGTCTTGATTGATGGAGTCCCGATTAAAGATGTAATCCTTCCGACTACAATCCCTTTTTTAGAGATTGCTCCATCCTCTTTAAGATTAGTTGGGTCTGAGGTTGAACTGGTGAATTTAGAAGGGAGAGAGAAAAAGTTGACTTCAGCTTTAACACCTATAAGAAATGAATATAATTTTATCCTGATAGATACCCCCCCCTCCTTGGGGCTTTTGACTATCAATACTTTAACTGCTTCAGACTCTGTTCTTATTCCGATTCAGTGTGAATATTATGGCTTAGAGGGTTTGGGTCAGCTTTTAAATACTATAAATTTAGTGCAGAAAAGTCTGAATCCAAACTTAGAGATCGAAGGGGTTCTTTTAACTATGTATGATGCCAGGTTAAATCTGTCCAAACAGGTGGCAGATGAGGCAAAAAAGTTTTTCGGTCCAAAAGTTTACAATACTGTAATTCACAGGAATGTCAGGATTTCTGAATCGCCGAGTTTTGGAAAGCCGATTATACTTTATGATATCACCTCCACCGGGGCAGAGAACTATATAAACTTAGCTAAGGAGATATTAGACCATGACCAGAGTAGCTTTAGGTAAAGGAATAAAAGCCTTGATTCCTGATCTACCTCAGGAAGTCAAGTCTGAAGAAAAATTTTTAGGAAAAGAGAAAAGAGGGGTTTTAGAATTGGAAGTTGAAGAGATTAAACCTAACCCCTATCAACCAAGAGGTAGTCTTGATCCTGGAAAGTTAGATGAGTTAGCAAATTCGATAAAAGAAAAAGGGGTTATTCAGCCGATAATAGTAAGAAAGATAGAAGACGGATATGAATTAGTTGCAGGAGAGAGGAGGCTTGTTGCAGTTAAAAAGCTTGGTTTGTCGTTGATTCCAGCCATTTTGATACAAAATGTATCAAAAGAGGGTTTATTAGAACTATCAATTATTGAAAATATTCAGAGAGAAGACTTAAATCCGATTGATCAGGGTAGAGGTTATAAAAAATTAATTGAAGAATTCGGTCTTTCCCAGGAGGATATTTCAAAAAAAGTTGGGAAGGATCGGACTACTATTTCTAACATTTTGAGACTTTTAAATCTGCCGGATGAGGTTCAGGGACATATAGTCTCAGGCAAACTTTCAGAGGGTCATGCCAGAGCTCTTCTAAGTTTAGATTCTGAAAGTCAAAGGATAGAATTCGCAAAAGAGATTATAACGAGGGGGTTATCAGTTAGAGAAGTTGAGGAAAGGGTTTATGGTACAAGGAGAATCAAAGCAAGAAGATTGAAAAGAGTTTATCCTCAGCTACAATTAATCGAAGATAAACTTAAACAATATTTTGGGACCTCAGTTAAAATAGTAAAAGGTAGAAAAAGAGGAAAAATATTAATCGAATTTTATTCAGATGAGGATTTGAACAGGATCTTAGAGTTGCTTAAGATAACTCTGTGAAGTTCTTAGCCACTTTAGTGGCGTAATACCCGACTAAAGTCGGTTTGAACATATACAGACGACAATAATTTACAACTCATAGGATGAAAAAAATCCAGCACCTAAAATTTTCAATTTCATCCGGGAACGGACCCGTAGGGCCGGACCAGGGTAAAGGATTAAATTTCCGATTATCTATTAATATCGCTGTTCTTTTAATAGGTATACTCTTTCTTCTTTTGGCTTTTTTCATTTTTCTAATTTTTTCTTATGGTAAACTTAATTCTCAATTGGTATTAAATCAAGCTCTTTCAAAGGAGAACCAGCAGTTGAAGATGTACAACTCTAAAGTGAAGGAGTTGGAACAGGAGCTAAGGGAATATCGTCTATTTGCTCATCAGGTAGCCCAGATAGCCGGTGTGAAATTCCCAGTGGATAAGGATTCTATTAAGAATATTAGAACAGAAAAGCTTTCTCTATTAAATATTAAGGATACAGTTTCTCAGTTGAAAACCCAGAAAATACCGATCTTTTCCACTATTCCATCAGGTTTACCCCTTCAGGGGAAAATAATTAAAGGTTTTTCTCTAAGCTCTGGCAGAAAAAAGGAGCATTCAGGGATTGATATCTCCACTAAGATTGGAACTGAAATAAAAGCTACTGCAGATGGACTAATAGATTTTGTGGGTAAGGATAAAAAATATGGTAACCTGGTTGTAATCAATCATGAAAATGGTTATAAAACTTATTATAGTAGCTGTTCAGAGATCTTCGTTAAAGAAGGTAATAGAGTAAAAAGGGGTGAGGTAATTGGTCTTTCCGGAAGGACAGGAAGACCTACTCCTCATCTGCATTATGAAATAAGAAAAGATGATATATCTCAAGATCCAGAAGAATATATTCAATCTGGCTTTGGAGTGCATCATCCGTGATGATGCAGTAGAGTTCCCTCTACCCTGGTGGGAGAGGGTTAGTCCGAATTTGGATCCATAGGAAGAGAGGGGGAATATAAAAAGATATCAACCTCCCTTTGTCCCTCCCATTCCTCCGGATCCGTTTAGGACAAGGGAGGAAAATTAAGCAATGACCTTACCAAAGGCGGGATACTCCAAAAAGTAGCGTTGCCACTTCTGTCCTATCCTACGGATCCGCCTCTATGATGGCAACGAAGGAATTCCATAAGTGATAGGAATTTTTTTCAAAATGTGGATAAAAAATGATGATATGTGGATAGTATGTTAAGTTATTATAATATAAAGGGTTGTCATAAAAGAATGCGGGTTCGAAAAGATATTTATCCACATCCATTTTGTTAAATGTTGACTCTTTTAGGGTTAACTTAAAGTGTAAAACAAATGGTTTAAATCTTTATCAAGGTTTCGTAGCAAAGGACATAAAACCCGGAGAGGGGGAATTATGCCAGAGGTAAAAATCGCAATTTTTGGGGGAATTTTTCTTGGCTTGGGTTTAGTTTTACTTTTTATCCTCTTTTTCTGGATATTAGCCCGATCTCGCTATGCTCAAGACGAGTCTGAGAAAAGAGGTTATGGAGGTCTGATCAGATTGGCAATTTTCTTTTTCTCAATCCTGTTTATCTTTTTCGCCTATCTATTTTTTCAAATGCAAAGCTATTTACGTCCCTTCCACATACTGTCATCTGAAAAACTTATAGGAGAGATCAGAATAGAACCGGTTGGTGATTTTTATTTTACTTTATTTTTTCACACTGTAGATAAAAAGGGAAGAACCCTTGAAGAGAAATTTGAGATTTCGGAGAATAAAAAACTCAAGCTCGAAGCAGAGGTTTTAGACTGGGATAACTCCTTG
>JAZDLB010000009.1:0-3886 GCA_043802565.1 Candidatus Zixiibacteriota bacterium
TACCCAGCTGAGCCCTGATAATGAAAGAAAGGTCGTAGAGATAATCTTTAAAGAATTGAGCAAATTATGGCAGGAAGAAGTCCCGAAAGAAGAAATAGAAAAAGCCAAATCGCAAATCGAAAACTCCTATTATTTTGACAACCAGACCTATATCAGCCAGGCACAGCGTCTAAGCTATTATGCCGCCAATAGCGATCTGTTGTTAGAGTCTTCTTATTTAGACCGGATCAGAAACACCACCCCCTCTGACATAAAAAGAGTGGCTATAAAATATCTAAAGCCTGTAAATGCAACTTTAGTTTTAGTAAAGCCCGAGGATGCTGTAGAATCAGACTTTAGCGATTTAGCAGAAAGATACAATTCACTTTTACCAGCTCTGACAGAAGTAAGCACAAAAACGAAATCTGAGAAAATAGTTCTGTCCAACGGTTTAACAATACTTTTAAAAGAAGACCATTCCTCTAAGACTATCGCTTTAGAAGGATATATCAAAGGAGGGGTCTGGTTAGAAGAAGAAAAAAATGCTGGCATCTGCAATTTTACTACCGCAATGCTCCTTAAAGGGACAAAAGATTATAGCGCAGATGAGCTTGCCCAAAAAACCGATAGCTTGGGTATCAATCTTAATACCCAGACCACATTAGACTATTCCAGGCTCTCTCTTTTAACCACTCCTGAGACTTTTAAAGATGGTTTAAACCTTTTTGCACAAGTTTTGTTTTATCCTATTTTCTCAGAGAAAGAGTTAGAGAAGAAGAGAACTGATATAACCGCTCAAATCCAGAGAGTCAAGGATTTAAGTTACGATTTAACCAATCAGGAATTCGCCAAAGAGATTTACGATAAATCACCCTATAAAAGATCTATCCTTGGAAATGAGGAAACTGTAAGTAAGTTATCCTCAGAGGACTTGAAAAAATTCCATAGCCAAATCTTTGTCCCACCAAATATCATCTTATCTTTTGTTGGAGATTTCCATCCAGAAGAGATGAAAAATCTTATAAAATCTAACTTTGAAAAAATCCCTTTTTCACCCGCTCCGAAAGTTTCACTGATAGATGAGCCTTCTCAGAAAAAGGAAAAATCACTTATAATCCCTGAGGAAAAGCTTCAGGTTACTTTTAATTTGGGAAGGATGGGTGTTTCCATTACCCATCCTGACTTTCTACCCTTGAAGTTAGTTGAAAGGATTTTAAGTTCCCGACTCTTTTTCAAATATGTTTACGAAGAAGGAATGGCTTACCGGATGTGGACCTATATGCAATCCCGTTTAGGCTCTGCTCCCTTCACTTTTGAGATGGGAGTATCTCCTGAGAATTTCTCTAAAGCTAAAAATGGTATTTTAAATGAGGTAAAAACATTATTGAAATCGCCCCTATTAGACAAAGAAGTGGAAACCGCTAAAGCCAATCTGATTTCCGGGTTTTATCTCTCCCAGCAAACCAATACTGACCAGGCAAAAACTATGGCTTTTTATGAGTTGTCAGGTTTAGGGTATCTCTATGGAGAGAATTATCAAGAGCTGGTGAACAAAGTTAAAACAACAGAGATAATAAATGTGGCAAAGAAATATTTAGGCCCGGAGAAATTCACATTAGTTGCAGTGGGAAAATTGGAAAAGAAAGAATAATAAATCTTTAGAAATCAAGGAGGTGTAATATGAAAGCAAACGAAAGTGGTGCAGACAGGCTCATACGCATAATAGCAGGTATTGTTCTTTTCATGCTCGGGTGGGGGATTTTAAAAAATAATCTCTTAGGGATAATTTTTGACATCCTGGGAATAATTCTCTTTGTTACTGGAATAACTGGTTTCTGCGGACTATATAAGCTCTTGGGAATCAGCACCAAAAAAGAGGAAGCTCCTAAAACCTAATAGATGGGTTAACCGTTCCTTTTTTAGACAATGAACCACTATCTTTTTGTCATTGCGAGGAGTCTCCCTACGGGGACGACGAAGCAATCCCTACACAGTAAACGGATTGCTTCGCTCCGCCAAAGGGCGGACTCGCGATGACAGACTGATAAAGTTATCCCGCCTTGTGGTAAGACGAAGCTATAAAAAACAGTTAGGTGTATGGTATCTGAAGTTAAAAAACCTTTGAACTTTTGTCCCGCCATAGGCGGGATTGAACATTTGAACTGTTTTGATTTCACTGCAATAGATTCTAAAACAATGACAATCTGATGAATTCTAATAATATAAAAAACCATACCCTCTTCCCTTCTTTTTTGATTGCCCTTTTATGTTTTATCTGGGGCTCTACCTGGCTGGGGATCAAGATAGGCTTAGAGGATTCACCCCCGTTTTTATCTGCAGGTTTCAGATTTCTTATAGCTACGATTTTCCTCTATATCTGGGCAAAAAGCAAAGGTATAAGGTTCTTTAACTATAGAGGTCAGACACTTAAAATCCTGATTCCAGGTTTTTTTATGTATTATCTGTCCTATTCCTTAGTTTACTGGGGCGAGCAATACATAAATTCAGGCTTAACCGCAGTCCTTTTTGCTACTCTCCCTTTTTTTGTGGCGATCTATGCTACCCTGCTTTTAAAAGAGGAAAAATTAAATAGATATAAATTATCAGGACTCTTAATCGGGTTTTTCGGCATCCTTTTAATCTTCTGGGATAGCTTGAGTTTTTCAGAGAAGGATATTTTCTTAGGGATGACTGGAATTATTTTAAGTGCCGCCTGTTCAGCCTATGCCTCAGTAAGAGTAAAAAGGGATTTGTACTCGGTGGAACCAATCGTCATCTCAACTTACCAGATGGGCTTAGGAACATTACTCCTTTTGGGCTCAGGCTTTCTCTCGGAAAAACTCTATGATTTTAAGTTGACCTATAAATCAATCGGTGCATTGCTTTACCTATCTTTTATTGGTTCAGCTTTTGCTTTTATGACCTATTACTGGCTCCTGAAAAAGATAGAAGTAACCAAACTATCTTTGATAGCTTTTATTACACCTATTATTGCCTTGATCTTAGGTTGGTTGATTTTAAAAGAAACCATAACTGGATATTTGCTTTCAGGGACAGTTTTAGTTATCATAGGAATATGGCTGGTTACACGTGAAAACATAACCAACCAGTAAAGGTAACTTCGAGTTAGAAATCAGGAATTAGAGGTATTTTACTGGTATATTACCTAACGTAGTGAGGTTACCATACCCCCCTGGGGCAAGATAGGGATACTGAGTTTAAGGGTTTCTTACATATTGGTAGAACAATCTTTCCCTCAAGATGGGTTTAACAACCTCTTGACGAAAAGAACAAGAGAGTGTCAGAATGGCTCATTTAGAAAACATAATCGACCGGCAGATAAAAAGATGGGAGCTTGAGAAAAGAAGAAGGGAGGAAGAACAAAAATCTCAAGAAAAAGTGATTCTGCCCCGACCGGTAATCACCGTTTCCAGAGAAAGAGGGAGCCGAGGCTCCTACCTGGCAAAAATGTTAGCCGAGAAGCTAAACTATCAGCTTGTCCACCGGGAGATAATAGATTACATCGTCAAAGATTCCGGAGTAAGGCGCAGGCTGATAGAGTCATTAGATGAAAAGATAAGGTCGGAAATAGAGCTCTGGGTTGAAGGAGTTTTTAAGGGAAAATATTTGGGAAAAAGTGATTATTTTTTCCATCTGATGAAATCGGTTTTAGCCATTGCCCAGCATGGTGAAACGGTTATAGTCGGACGGGGGGCAAATTTTATCCTCGGATTAAAAAAAGGTTTTCATATCCGGGTAGTGGCGCCACTGGAGAAAAGAATAGAAAACCTGATTGAATATAAACATTTTAATGTAGCCGAAGCCAAAAAGGAAATCGAACGCGGAGACAAAGAGCGAAAAAAATTTATTCATACCTTTTTTGGGAAAAATATCGACGACCCAACTT
>JAZDLB010000010.1:0-3325 GCA_043802565.1 Candidatus Zixiibacteriota bacterium
TAGGAAGAAATGAAGGAGAAATTAGAAGGTTTTTCTTTAAATGAAAGACTTGAGCAGATAGAGCACCTCTTAGAAAAAGATAAGTATAAAGAGGCATGGCTTGGGCTCAAGGAGGTTGAAACCCAAGGAGATTTAAATACCAGCTCTTTGGACAAGGGGTTATACTATTATCTTTCCGCAGTGGCGTTATATGCTCTGGGTAGTTATAACGAATCCTTAGAGAACGGAAGAAAGTCTTTTGAACTCTACAAAAATACCCTAGAGAATAAAAGGATTTCCCAGGTACAAACCATACTGGGTAAATCTTATCTTGCCTTAGGAAAATTGAAACAGGCAGAGAATGAGTTCAGGGATTCAATTGCCACTTGTAGGAGGATAGATGAAGAAAAGGGGATTATACTGAGCTATAATAAACTGGCTCAGATCTGTTTCATCCGTTCGGATTATGTGCGGGCCATAGAGTATCTAAAGGAATGCATCCCTTATCTGGAAAAAAGCAAGGATTGGGTAAACCTCGGAGTATTCCAGAGGAACTTAGGTAGAATTTACACTTTAACCGGTGAACTGGACTTAGCTGAAAAGCATCTTTTGTCTAACATAAAGGAAACCAAAAAAGCCGGTCAAGAAATAAATTTATCCCGTTGCCTCCTCTCCCTGGGTTATCTTAAGCTTTTAAAAAGAGAGTTTAAAAGATCCTCTTCCTACTTTCTTCGAGCCTTTCAGCTTCTGAGCAGAAACGAATCCTTAAGAGATTTAGCCATCTATTACGAATATCAGGGAGAACTTTATTTCCAACAGAAAAGGTTAGATGAGGCCAAATCAAGTTTTCTGAAAGCCCTAGAGATCGGAGAAAAAATAGCCCCGGAGGGTGGCATTATCAGCCAGAGTTACAGACTTTTAGCGGAGCTGGATTTAAAAAGAAAAGATCTGGAAAAAGCCTCAGAGGATGTGGAGAAATCCTTAAAAGTTTCAAAAGCCTTGGGTGAAAAATTAGAGGAGGGGTTAGCTTATAAGATCTCAGGAGAGATCTATAGTCTGAAAAATGAAAAGGATATATCCAGAGAAGCCTTTGAGAAAAGCGTAAGCCTCTTGGAGGAGATCAATGCCAGATATGAGCAGATTAAAGTTTACCTCTCCTTATCTTTTAGCCAGGGTTTCGATTATCCGGAGAAACTGAATTACCTGGGAAAGGCTAAGAAGCTCTCAACTGAATTGAATTTGAGATATTTTGAAGGATTGATTGAGCTTGCCCGTGCTCGGATAGAATTTGAGTTTGATAATTTTGAGAACTCCCTCTATGCCCTGGATAAAGCGGTAAAGATATTTACGGAGCTTAAAGAAGAAGAGAACCTTTCTCTTTGTGGAAATCTGCGTGAGGAGATAGAAGGGAGTTTAAGTCAAAAAAGCCTTTCTGCAGAAAATGAATTTAAGCTTTTCCGAAAGTACTTTTCTGATACCGAATATAAAGATGTCCAGGAAGGAAGCCTGGATGAAAGATTAGGGGTTCTGGCTTCTAAGATTCAGGCAGAAAGAGGGTTCATAATTTATAGAAATGGCGCAGCCGAAGAGTCTACCATCCCTTCACTTTATAACATAGAACCAGATAAAGCTAAAAATTTAACCAGGAGTTTGGTCCCCTCGAATTCCTTTAATCCCTCCCCGGCTGATAACCAGGACCAATCCTTCAAACCTTTAATCTTTACTCATCCCTCTTCCATTCAGAAGGTTTTGGAAAATGGAAAGATTAACTCTCTTCTCCTCATACCACTTATTACCGGGGAAGAGATTTGTGGTTTCATCTATCTTGACCGGGTTAATAATTTTTCATCCTTCACCCAGAAAGAGCTGAACTTTGCAGTAGCCTTTGCTGACCTGGTAGCTTTGAAACTCTCTGAGCTTCAGAAGAAAAGTTTGCAGGAAGATAATTTCCGGCTAAGAAAGCTTTTGGAAGAAAGATGCTCTTTCTCCCAGATCATTACACGAAGCAGTCAGATGCTTAAGATCTTGTGGAAACTGGAACAGATCAAGGATACTAATCTTTCCGTCCTTTTCGAGGGAGAGACCGGAACAGGTAAAGATTTTCTGGCTAAGGCGTTACATTATTCCAGCAGCCGAAAAGATAAGAATTTTATAGCAGTAAATTGCGCGGCTCTACCTGAGCCTTTATTAGAATCCGAGCTTTTCGGGCATAAGAAAGGCTCCTATACTGGTGCCACCTTTGATAAAAAGGGGCTTTTCGAGGAAGCGGATGGTGGAACTCTTTATTTGGATGAGATCGGAGATTTAAGCCCATCTATTCAGGTAAAACTACTTAGAGTACTGGAGGAGAAGGTTATCACCCGCTTAGGGGAAACCAAGCCCAAGAAGATCGACATCCGGATTGTCGCTTCCACTAATAAGAACTTAGAAGAGGAGGTCTCACAAGGTCGCTTCCGCAAAGACCTCTATTTCAGACTGAATGCGGTCAACCTCAAGCTTCCCCCTTTAAGGGAAAGAAGAGAAGATATACCTCTTTTAGTTGACTATTTTATAAAAACTCATTCTAAGGGAGACCAAAAGACGCTCTCTTTAAAACCTTTAATCTTAGAGCTCTGCTCTGAATATGATTGGCCCGGGAATGTACGGGAGTTAGAAAATGAGACCAAACGAATTTTAGCTTATAGCCAGAGCGATGAATTTAAGTTGGAAGAGCTACTCTCGGATAAGTTCCCTCTGCCCCAAGAATTCAAAAAAGAGAGTCTATCTTTATATGAGAGGCTCTCTTTATTAGAGAAACAGTATATCCTCAAGGCTCTGAGCGAAAATCAATGGGTGAAAAAATTTGCGGCTCAAGCCCTGAAAATCCCGGAGTCCAGCTTGAGATTTAAGATGAAACAACATCAGCTTCAAGTCCCTCAAAAATAAACCATTTCCCGATCTTCAGTCAACCTGTAGTTGCCCAATTCATTGGACTTTTTTATAGCTCGACAAATCGAGCAATTACAATTTTATTCAGAGCTCTGAAAAACTCGTTTTGTGGTTCGACTTTGCTCACCACCCTGAGGTTGTTGAAGGGCTGAGCTGGTCCGCCTATGACGGAAACAAGGGATGTTGATTTTTCGTCCTATAAACGGATCCGGAGCAAGCCCCCGTAGAGTAGGATAGGTCGGGCACCCTTGTCCGAATGGATCCATTCTGGACCCGACCATCCACTATCACTTTTTCAGAGACCTCAGGAAAAAAACTGTCTTCGCAATATAATAACGTCAGTAGTTTGCAAATAGAGAATGTCAGGTTATAATCGCCTCCTAAAGAGGAGGTGATTAGGGTGTTAAGCCTGACAATG
>JAZDLB010000011.1:0-3050 GCA_043802565.1 Candidatus Zixiibacteriota bacterium
GAGCCACTTAAAATCTGGGACCTTATTCTCCTTTTATACTGCTTTATCGCCTCAATTATCCCTTTGTGGCTTCTCCTTCAGCCACGTGGATATTTAGGAGGGCTTTTCCTTTATGGAACACTTTTAGCTGGAATAATGGGGATACTATTCGGAGGATTCAAGATCAATTACCCTCCGTTCATAGGATTTAAGAGCATGGATGGAATTCCAATTTTCCCGGTACTTTTCATTACCGTAGCCTGCGGAGCCTGTTCCGGTTTTCATGCTATTGTAAGCTCAGGCACATCCTCGAAACAGCTTAAAAAAGAAAAAGATGCTAAATTGATCGGTTATGGAGGGATGTTATTGGAAGGGCTGGTGGCAGTTATTGCTTTAGCCACATTGATGATGCTTACCAGATCCGGGGCTTTAGCCAAAGCAAAGCCGGATGAAATCTATGCCAGTGGGATCAGCAATTTCTTATCGATTTTCAATATCGATCGTAATTTCGCTATGAGCTTTGGACTTTTAGCTTTTGCCACCTTTATTTATGATACCTTAGACGTTTGTACCAGATTAGGCAGGTATGTATTCCAGGAGCTAACTGACTGGAGAGGTAAATTCTCTAAAGCTGGTCCAACCCTTATAACCCTTTTAATCCCTGCTTTTTCAGTTATGGTGCAGGTAAAGGACTCATCTGGTAACCTGTTGCCAGCCTGGAGGATTTTCTGGTCCCTTTTTGGAACCAGCAATCAGCTGTTGGCAGCTTTAACCCTTTTAGGAGTAACAGTCTGGCTAAAGGAGACCAAAAAAGCCTGGGGTTACACAGTTATACCTATGGCTTTTATGTTAATTATGACTTTATGGTCACTTATTTTGATGATTTTACCTTGGTTAGGAAAGCTTCTTTCTGGCAACTTTATCATAGAAGTTATCCCTTTATGTGCTTTAGTCCTTCTAACCTTAGCCATACTCCTCTTAGCTGAAGCCTTAAGGAGTCTGTTTTTTAAAAAATCTAATCTCAGAACAAATATTTGATTTCGACTTTCTGCCGATAAAAAAAGTAAGCTTTTGAATTTGGTTGGTTCAATTCTCAAGACTCAAATTCGAGCTAAAAAGGCTTTTATGAATAATTATCCTCTACAAAGAAATGGCTGGGAGAATTATTTAGGGGTAAATAACCTTTTCTTTTTTGCCAGAAGCCTGCTTTTTTTAGGGCTTTGTATCTGGCTTGCTTTTGCCCCGACTCCTCTGACTTCTCCTTATTTTGGATGGGCACTTCTTGCTATCTTCCTTTTACAGCTTTTTGGACTATACATTTACGTTTCCAGGTTCAAACCCAAATCAACTCATTTTTATAGCTTCACCTCCATTTTTGACCTGGTTTTCATAACCCTTCTGGTTTTATCTACCGGTGGGGTTAAAAGCGATTTCTATCTTCTGTATTATCTTTCTATCTCCCTCGGGGCTTATCAATTGGGTTTTAGCTCAGGACTTTTCCTGGCGTTTTTAGCCAACCTCTTATATCTCATAACTAATACCCCCCACCTGAATGAAATTTTCTTAGGGGACCTATTGATTCGGCTATCTTTCCTCTGGGTTTTTGCCGCAGGAATTGGCAAACTTTCTAAATTCTTGAAAGACTCAGAGGCAAGGCTTATGCAGGTATTCGATACTTTAAACCTGAGGACCTCAGAGCTGGAAAAATCCCAGGTGCAGATCGAGACTGTTTACGAAGCCAGCCGTTCCTTAGTTGAGATCTACAGATTTGAACAGGTTATAGATGAGGTCCTGGAGATAGCTCAAAGGGTTTTAAAGTATCAGCACTTCTCGATTCTGCTTCTGGATAAACAGAAAGAGGATTTTCTTCTGAAAGGGAAAATAGAATTTGGTCGCAAGTTTCAATATTCAGATCCTCCGGAGATCTCCTTAGGCGGTATAGCTGGCTCAGCTTTAAAAGAAGATAAAGGTGTAAGGATCTATGAAGTCAAAGATGACCCCCGGTATATACCCGGTTTAGAAGGAGCTCATTCAGAGATGGCAGTCCCGATGACCTCTCAAGGGAAAACGATCGGGGTTTTGAACGCTGAGTCCAGAAAGGTAGGAGCATTTTCAGAGCAGGACCAGAAAATCTTCTCCATATTAGCCAGCTCAGCTGCTATGGCTTTAGAGAATGCCAGCCTCCATCAGAAGATGGAGGAATTAACGGTCATAGATGAGTTAACCGGTATCTATAATTATCGTTTCTTTGTGCAGAAACTTGCGGATGAGCTTAAAAGAGCCAGAAGGTATCACCAGAATCTTTCCCTGTTGATGATCGATATTGACTGGTTTAAAAGATATAATGACAACTATGGGCATCTTTTTGGCAACCTGATTTTAAGTGATCTAGCCAAGGTGATTAAAATCTGTATCCGTGATACTGATGTTCTGATCCGTTATGGAGGTGAGGAGTTTGTGGTGATACTCCCCCAGACTGAAAAAGAAGATGCACGCAACATCGGGGAGAGAATACGCTCTAAGGTCGAACAGACCCAATTCGAGGAGAAGGAGAAAGGTTTCAAGGTTAGCTTGACTGTGAGTTTAGGGGTTGCCACCTTTCCGGAGAACGGAACTGAGCCGGAGGATCTGGTTAGAAGTGTGGACCAGGCTTTATATTTAGCTAAAGGTAAAGGTAAGAACTTAATCTGCTCTCTTTAAGGAGAAAAGTGGATAAATTGAGGCTTGGTCAAATCTTTTGTCTGGGATATCAGGGGTTGGAACCATCAGTTGAGTTTGTAAACTTAGTCCAGAAGTATAACCTGGGTGGGGTAATCCTTTTCTCTCGAAATATAGATACAAAAGAAAAAATTAAAGAGAAGATTGAACTACTACATAGAAAATCTGAAATCCCACTCTTGGTAATGATAGATCAGGAAGGGGGTAGGATAAACCGAATTACGGATAATTTCCCTCTTTTCCCGGCTAATAAATTTTACGGAGATAATAAGGACAAAAATGGGGTGCATAAAGCTTACAGTCAAACTGCTAAAGAATTAAAGAGATTGGGCATTAACGTAAATTTAGCTCCA
>JAZDLB010000012.1:0-5213 GCA_043802565.1 Candidatus Zixiibacteriota bacterium
AAAGGCAAAACGATTTTCTCTGCATTTTCTTTTTTACGGAAATACATCTCCCTTAAAACACCCGCATAGTAATAAAGTGAGATGACACTGGTTAAAACCGCAATCACCACTAACCAGATCAAGTGATTCTCAATAGCCGCAGCAAAAAGAAAATATTTACCCACAAAACCAGCCAAAGGCGGGATGCCAACTAAGGAGAGAAGGAAAAACATCATAAAAAGTGATAAATAAGGAGAACTCTGGGAAAGCCCGGCATAGTCTTTTATCTCCGAACTACCAGTTTGAAGCTCATAGGCAATAGCTACCACAAAAGCACCGATATTGGCGAAAAGGTAGGCTAATGTATAAAAAGCAACAGAGGAAACACCTCTTTCTGAAATAGCTACTAAACCAACCAAAATATACCCAACCTGAGCGATAGAGGAATAGGCTAACATCCTCTTAATGTTAGTCTGAAGCAAAGCGATAATATTTCCTATGATCATACTCAAAGCTGCCAAAACCACCACTATAGTAACCCAGTCCGGATTATAGATCAGAAAAGACCCAAAGAAAACCCTCAGGAAAGCCACCAGACCTGCGGCTTTGGAGCCAACTGAAAGGAAAGCAGTGATAGGTGTGGGTGCACCCTCATAAACATCTGGCGCCCACATATGGAACGGTACTAAAGCTAATTTGAATCCGAAGCCAGCAATGAAAAAGATAAAGGAGAGAAAAAGTCCGGGTCCAATTGGACCCAACTGCAGATAATCCACCATCAATCTGGTCTTGATCTCCTGTAAAAATGTAGTTCCAGTTATACCATAGATTAAGCTGATACCGTAGAGCAGAATAGCTGAGGAAATTGCTCCTAAAAGCATATATTTCAATCCAGCTTCTGCGGATTTAGGATCCGGTTTTAGATATGCGGCTAAGATATAAAGCGGAATAGTAACCAGCTCTAATGAAACATATAAAAAGATAAGCTCTCTGGCAGATGAAAGTAGCATCATACCTACGGTGGAAACCAGAATCAGAGCGAAGAATTCACCCTTAAAAGCTCTGAATTTTGCTACGAAATCGACTGAAACCGATATAGCTAAAAAAGAGGATAAAAGAAAAACCAATTTGAAGAACTGACTTAAAGAATCAGAAGAGTATACCTTGCTGAACATTTCTCCCTGAATGGAGAAGAAAAGCAGAATAATGGCTATCAAAATCCCTAAGAGCGAAAGGTAACCTAAATTCCTCTTCTTATCCTCTTTTAAGAAGAAGTCTATTATAAAGACCAATATCGCCCAGAGGAAAAGAAATATCTCAGGAAAAATAGGGATGAAGTACAAATCAACCTCCGAAGAACAGTTTATAGTTATTAGCTCATAGTTAATAGAAAAATTAATTTTATCCGCTTACCAGATGAATGATATTCTCCAGTGTTACCCGCATCATATCCGCCAGCGGAGAAGGATAAACTCCAACTCCAATCATAAGTATGGCCAGGGGGATGACCGTAAAAAGCTCTCTGCTATTTATCTCAGTTAAACTCTCCCATTTAGTATTAAATGTCCCCAGGAACATTTTCTGAATCATTCGCAAGAAGTAGGCTGCGGTTAGCACCACTCCTAAAACTGCTAAGGCAACTATCACTTTGAAGACCGGGAATGCGCCGATAAAGACCATAAACTCACTCACAAATCCAGATAAACCCGGAAGTCCTAAGGAGCCCATACAGAACAAAGTCATCACTCCAGAATAGACCGGAATTTTTATCCATAAACCTCCGAAAGCATCTATGTCCCGGGTATGAGCTCTGTCATATAAAACCCCGACTAACAAGAATAATGCGCCGGTGATAAGTCCATGCGAGAACATCTGGAAGACACAGCCGGAGATGCCGGTAACGGTCAAGGCTGAAATCCCCAATATGCAATAACCCATATGGCTGACAGAAGAATATGCCACTAATTTCTTCAAATCCTTCTGAGCCATACAGACTAAGGCTCCATAAACGATATTGATCAGAGCTAATATGGCTAAAGGAAGGGCATAATAGATAGCCGCCTGAGGGAACATCGGAAGACTTACCCTCAGAAGTCCATAGGTTCCCATCTTTAATAAGATACCCGCTAAGATGACCGAGACGGCAGTGGGCGCCTCCACGTGTGCATCTGGAAGCCAGGTATGGAACGGAAAGATTGGAACCTTTATAGCAAAGGCTAAAAAGAAAGCTACAAAAACTATCAGTTGAAATCCCCTGCCTAAAAGAGGTGCCTGGGCAATCAGCTCCATCATATTCAAGGTGTGAGGCTGGGAGGTGAAATATAAGGCCAAGATCCCGATGAGCATAAAAACACTGCCGAAAAGTGTGTATAAGAAGAACTTGATAGCCGCATATTCTTTTCTGGGACCACCCCAGATCCCGATTAGAAAATACATAGGGACTAGCATTATCTCCCAGAAAATATAGAACAAAAAGAAATCCAAGGCTGCAAATACACCCATCATCCCAACCTCTAAGAGTAAGAAAAAGGCAAAATATTCTTTCACCCTGAAATTTATGTTAAAAGAGGCGATTATGGATAAAAAGGATAAAAGGGCGGTCAAGAAAAGCATCGGCACTGAAAGACCATCCGCTCCTAAATGGTAGGTAACCCCCAAGGAGGGTATCCAGTCAAACTTCTCTACAAACTGCATAACCGAAGTGGAGCTGTCGTAATTTGCTACCAGGAAAAAGGAGAGGATTAAGGGTATGAAAGAAAACAGAGCTGCCGCAAAGCGAATTACCTGAACCTGTTCCTTCCTTAAAAGAAGCACCACTACCATCCCTAAAAGAGGGATGAAGACCATATAGCTCAAGATTGGGAAATTCATTTTATCTTTTTCCTCCTAAATTTATTTTCATTAAAATAACTTCAAAAGTATGATCAAAACTATCCCGAAAAAGATGATGAAAGCATAATTCTGCAATTGTCCGGTCTGAACTTTTCTCATTCCAGCTCCGGTTCCCCTTACCACATATCCTAAACCGTTCACTGCTCCGTCCACGATAAGAGTATCAAACCTTTCCTTTAACCAGGATAAGAAAACTATGAAATCACCTACCGCATTCACCAGCCAGTCGATTACCCCTAAGTCGAATTTCTTGTATAGAAAATCGGTGAGCTTAAATAAAGGTTTTATTATAATGGCATTATAAAGCTCATCGAAATAGTATTTGTTATATAAGACTTTATAAATGAAAGAGAATTTATTTTTCAACTTTTCTGGAGAAATAGAACCTTTATAATACATAAGGTAGGCTAAATATATCCCGGATAAAGCTACCAGTGTAGCAACTATCATCAAAATGAAGTTTGGCTCTAAATGATGAACTTCATGATGATAGACAAAGGAAGAATACCCTTTTGAAAGCCAGGGTATTCCCACCCACCCCGCAAATATGGAAAGAAAAGCTAAAATAACTAAGGGAACGGTCATCACTTTGGGAGACTCATGCGCATGTTCGAATTTATGCTGGTCTTTTGGTTTCCCGTAGAAGGTAACAAAACACAATCGGAACATATAGAATGCAGTCATAAAGGCAACTGCCAATCCGACCAGCATAAAAATTGGATATTTATTCAGTGCCAAAAGTAAAATCTCATCCTTGCTCCAGAATCCAGATAATGGAAAGATACCAGCTAAGGATAATGACCCGATGATAAAGGTTAGGGCCGTGGTCTTCATCTTGGGATAAAGCCCACCCATCTCCCAGATATCATTGGTGTGCACAGCATGAATCACACTCCCTGCACCCAAGAAAAGTAGTGCTTTAAACGAAGCATGAGTCATCAGATGAAAAGTACCTGCAGTATAACCTCCCAAACCTAAAGCCATTATCATATATCCCAATTGACTTATGGTAGAATAAGCTAAGACCCTTTTTATATCGTTCTGGACCAAACCTATGGATGCGGCTAAAAAGGCAGTAAAGGCACCGATGATTGCAACTACCAGAGAGGCAGGAACGGAAAGTGCATAGATACTCATCAGGCGGGCTACTAAATAGACACCGGCTGCCACCATCGTTGCCGCATGAATCAAGGCGCTGACTGGAGTAGGACCTTCCATCGCATCCGGGAGCCAGACATGCAAGGGGAATTGGGCAGATTTACCAACGGCCCCTCCAAAGATCAGGATAGCAGAAAGGGTCAATAAAGTAGCAGAGATAGCGCCAGATTCAACCTGATGAAAAGCCTCCTGAAAATTCAGGGTGCCAACTGTAGTGGTTAAAAGGAATATCCCGACTAAAAATGCTAAATCTCCCGTGCGAGTGGTAATAAACGCTTTTTTACCTGCATCTGAGGCACTTTTTTTCTCAAACCAGAACCCGATCAAAAGATATGAGGTTAAGCCGACTAATTCCCAGAAGATGAAGATCTCAAAGAAATTGTTAGATAAAACCAGCCCTAACATCGAGAAGGTGAATAATGATAAGAAGGAGAAATATCGGGAAAATCTGAGATCACCTGCCATATAGCCGACTGAATATATCTGGACCAGCATCGAAACTATTGTTACCACCATAAGCATTACTGCAGTCAAAGGGTCTATAAGCATCCCGGCTTCAACTTTAAACCCTGGCAGGTCTAACCAGTTGATCTTGAATTCAGAAGTAACTGGATTAGATAAAACTGTAATCAAAACTATAAAGGAGAACACCAAGGAAAGGCTAACCGCCCCTATGGAAACAAGAGATGAGAGCTTTGGCTTCTTTATAGTGAAAAAGATAATCAGAACAAACGCTAATATCGGGAAAAATGGAATTAACCAGCTATACGGCAACATATAATTTAATTTCTCCTTACCATTTCATTATGTTCACTCTATCCACTTCCACGCCCTTATACTGTCTATAGATCAGGATGATAATTGCCAGACCAACTGCCGCTTCAGCTGCCGCAATGGTTATGACGAAAATTGTAAAGACCTGTCCAACTATTGCCTGAGGATCGATAAACCTGGCAAAAGCGACGAAATTTATATTCACCGCATTAAACAAAAGCTCAATCGACATTAAAATCCCGATAGCATTCCTACGGGTCAGGACCCCGAATATCCCGATGCAGAAAAGAATGGCGCTTAAAGCTAAATAATGGTATAAATTAAGCATCTTACTCCTTACGAGCGATTATTACAGCACCAATTAAAGCAGCTATTAAGACTAAAGAGACCACCTCAAAAGGCAAAACGTA
>JAZDLB010000013.1:0-5588 GCA_043802565.1 Candidatus Zixiibacteriota bacterium
GTTTTCCTCTGGATAAATATCCCTATATTCAACTGGCTGAACAACCCATATAACAGGACCGAGAATACTAAAAGAGGTATAACCTTATATGTACCCCAATACTGGGGGTCTGCCATAACTTTTATAGCAGGATTGGATAGGGCAATTATCCCCAGACTAAAAAAAGACCCAATTAAAAGAAAATAGGTGGTCAGGCGGGAGAAGGTTATGGGAGCATCCTTCTCCTTGGCTAAGGGGAAATAGATCGAAGGCCAGGTGGTTAAAAATGGCTGGATTATCAAGAATTCTAAGATGCCGGAGAATCTACTCCCCAGAGAATACAGACCGAGTTCAGTAGTAGAGGAAAACCTTTCTAAAAAATACCGGTTAGCCACTGAAAGAACCCAGATGGAAAGTCCTCCCGGGACTAAAGGGAGCCCGTAACTAAGCATATTTTTTAATTTACGAAAGGAGATTTTTAAGGAAAGATTTTTATAGATTAAGAAGAAAGTTAAAATTGAAATCAGGATGGCGGTGAATAAATTACCATAGACCACTCCGCTTAGCCCCATTTTTAATTTTAAGATAAAATAGATGTTGAAAAAGACATTTATCAAAAATCTCAAAATCGATACCAGGCTGAATTTTACCGACTGGAGCTTAGCCCGAAAAGCTGAAAAGTGATGGTGGAGAGGACATTGAAAAACCCGGTGATAAAAGTCAACCGAACCAATAGAGTATAATCTTTGGATTGAAAGAGAATATTGTTAATCGGTCTGGAGAAAAGAGCAGCAATTCCTAAAAAGATAAAGGAGGAGAAAAGAAGATAAAGATAAGAGGTGCTGATAATTTCCTTTTGATCTTCCTCTTTATCTTTATAATCAAAAGAATAAGCCCGGAAAAAAGAAGTTTGCATCCCCTGCTGAACAAAGATTATAATTATGGTTAAACTTACAGATAGAAGTTCTAAGATCCCGTAATCTGCCGGGCTTAAATAGCGGGTATATATAGGCAGAAGGAAGAAGCCAACCGCTTTAGCTAAGAGGTCTGCGGTGCTGTAAATAGCAGTATGCTTGGCTATGGTCTTTAAGGTCCTATACATATTAGCAATTTCGGTAAATGGAAAGACACTTTAAAGCTACTTTCTGAACATCATGATATTTTTCCACATAAGCCCTTCCTTTTTCCCCTAACTCCTTTCTTAAATTCTCATCCTCGATTAGTTTTATAAGGTTCTGCTTTAAATTATCCAGGGAAGTGTTCATCACCGGGAGCTCCTTCGGATATAATGGTGAAACCTCCTCCTTTATATAAACACAGACTGGCTTTTTCAAAGCCATTCCCTCAACCGCAAAGTTACCATAAGTTCCTATGATGATCTGATCCATAAAGATACCCCCTTTTTGATAATAAGACTTTAAACTCTCATAAGATTTCCCCTCAATTAAAGAAAGCTCCACCGGGTAACCTTCTCTTTTCAATTCCTCTATAGTTGAGATGATTAAGTCAGTACCTTTCTTCTTTCGATGGCTTGGAGCATGGATTATGATGACGGCTCCCTCTTTTTTCTCAATTGATAGAGGTTTCCAGTAGTCCAGATCGATAGGCTGGGGTATCCAGATCCCGTCCGGAACATACTCAAGCAGGTCCGGAGTAGAGACCAGATGGGCATCGGCTAATTTTATCCGCGGATGCATCTTTTTGCCCCGGATCTCGCTTCCATGAAAATGAAAGATAACCTTTTTACCCAGTTTTTTAAACAGAGGAATATCTCTATAATCAAAAAAAAGGGACTCCGAATGAAAGTGAAAGATATCATATTTCAGAACAGCTTTCAAGAAAAAAGACGCTTTTTTGAAGCGGGACCGATATTCTTGCAGATTATATTCTGCTGGAAACCCGAAATAAGATGTTTGAAAACTGCCATAATCGCTTTGGTGCCCAAGCTTCCTTTGGGCTCTGGAGATCTTATATCCAGCTCCACCATAATCGTGGGGACCATGTAGAATTCTCATTTTTTTACCCTGGGTATTTCTGACAGGGTCAGGAGCTGATAATAGTTGGTGTCAATTTTAAAACCTCTTTCCTTTTCAATTTCTCAAACTTTACAACGGTTTCTGAATCATACAACTAAAATCAGCAATAAATCTTGTCAAAAAATGTCTTTGACTGGTTATAAAGTAAAGCCACATCTCTTTCGAGGCAAGAACTTTTTTAATGAAAGTCAGGTTTCCTAATAGGTTTAAATGAGTATGCAGAGCCCAACATAAAAACCTTACTCTCCACTTCCCGGACTAACTTAATAAAAGCTCTCTGTGGATCAACAGACCGAAAGAAGTCATAGGTAAGGTCATCCTTCTCAGGAAAAAAGGATCGGAGTTGAACAGATTCACCCCACCCCACCCAGCACAGGCACATTTATATTCCAGATTCCTTATGATAGGACCAACCCTGAGGTGTGTTTCAAAATCGGCCTCGATGGGATAAGCAAAACTGACCACCTTGGCTTTAATTCTCTCTTCGATAATTTCTTTGGATTTGGTTAACTCCTCCCAGGCTTTTTCGAGAGATGCATATTTGAGGTTCAAATGAGAACAGGTATGAGATCCAAAGCTGATACCCTCCCTGGACATCTCGGCTATTTGATCCCAGCTCAAGTTCTTTAAGGTCTTAAACTTCACATCCCTACCCTTGAGCAGGAGCTGTTTAAGATTTTCAATCTTCTCCTCCCTTTGTCCATCCTCAATCCTTCTCAAATAGCTCTCCAGAGATTCCAAAAAAAAATTTTTGCGCTTAAAGTTCTCACCTGCTTTTAAGAACTGCTTAGCTAATTTCTCGCCCATAACCGGAATCAAAGCAGATACAGAGCTATCTGACGGAACAGCATAAGATATGACCTGATGCAACTCATCCCACCAAAATATTCTCTGGCTGTTGATAAAATCGGTGGGCAAAAACACGGTAGCCGGAACATCATATTTTTTAAGCAAGGGAAAAGCTAAGGTGTAAAAAGACTCATAACCATCATCGAAGGTAATCACCACCAACTTATCCTTAAACTCTTTCCCCCTTTTCAGAAACTTTACACCCTCTTCCAACGATACTATCTTGTACAACTTCTTCAAAATCTCCAGTTGGAGTTCGAATTGCTGAGTTGAGATCTCGGGCCTGAGCTTAATAGGATGGCTGGATCCATCTGAGATGTTGTGATAGGCCAGAATTATCAATTTCCCTTCCGGATGGGTCAAATCACGCCAGAAACTGATCAGATGGTAATATCTGGAATAATAGAGGATACTTTTAGCTAAGCTTTTGATTTTTTCCATACTTAGTTCATCATCTCATTGAAAAGTTTCTTCCTCTGGCGGATTTCTCTGGATATCAGACAGTCTTTCCACTTGTCTTGAGTTTCCTTTTCTCACCCGGAATAGTCTCTTCTTTCTTTAAACGAGTAAGAATTGAAAGGGAGAAACACAAAATAGCAATCTTTCAGATATCTCTATCCCCTTCTAACAATAGCCAATTATTGCGATTCAAAATAAAGTCTGCACAGGGGTAATTTTTATCCAGATAAATCATAACACTTGAATCCTCCTCTCGAGGATGAAAGCCAAAGCTTCTCAATTTCTCAGCTAAAGGTGGACAGCCAAAGAAAAGTATGGATATGGATTCAACCTCTTGATCTCTTAAGTAAAGAATGAATTCCGACAATAAGCTCTCCAAGATCAGGTTAAAATCGAGGAATAAGATATCAGCTATAAAAGCGACTTTATCCTGCAAATAGTAAACTATATATCCCCAGACCTCCTGATTATCTTTTTGGATCAGTGAAAATATCTTGTGATTTCGGTGAGGAGATTTTCCATATCGCCAGTTCAGATATTCTTTAGACCTTTGACCAATTATTTTAAACTGTTTAGAGGCTTTATCCCAGAGATGGTCAAATCGTTGATCAAAAAACTCTAATCTTTGGACAGTGTAACTTTCCCCTTTTCGGTATCTGGTTTCTCTAGAGAGAGCCCTTAAGATAGAATCCAAAGGTCTTGAGATCAACCAATGGGGAAAAGGTAGCTTAAAGTATTTCCTGATCTTCAGCAACTTGGCCCACCTTTCGATTTTCCCTAATAGAACATATCCCGCTCTAAGCTGGGCTGGCTCTGATTTTCTATTCGAGATGCCATAAATGAATTCAAGGCCATTTTGACCCAGGCTAGCAACTACTGCCCTCTGCAATTTTATAGCCGCATTTAAATTCCTGTGTTCTTGATTCACAGCAAAGTCTCCTGCTATTCCTGCTAAAATGGTTCTACCATTTATGTTTATCCTGCGGGGAAATAGGCTGGCACTACCCACCAATGATCTGGATTTGGTCTCAAAAGCAATCCAGCTGAAAGCCTTTCCGTCTGGATTTTTTTGATAAATCCAATCGTATCTCTGCGAAGGAAGATGTGGGAAATTTTTTTCCCAGACCAGAAGGATACCTTCTTTGTTTTTGTCTAAATCTGCACTGATGACTAAATAATTCATTTGAGGCTACCATCTCACGGGAAGTTCAGTCCCAACTTTCTTTTTACCAATTTAACTGTATTTTGATCTTCTGGAGCATTTAACCTTTTTACAGCTTCCTGTCGTTCCAGATAACCTTCCCGAACCAGCTTGGCTAACTCAAAGGCATAGGGATGATAGCCGAACCTTTGTTTATGCACTAAGTTGGCAAATGAGTTCAAAAGACAGTTGGTCGAGTTTGAGTCAGTGTCAACCGGCATGCTCCAGCCTAACTCTTCGATCTTTTTGAAAATCTTCTCCTCGTCATATTCCAGAAAGGCTAAAGGGCTAATATTATAAGGGAAAACCTCTTTCTTTTGGAAATCGTTCTCCTCTAAGAAATATGGATTGATCTTTTCGCCTGCAATCTTGAAAAGTGGTCCTTTTATAACCTCCTGCATCTGTTTTAGCATAGAGGGGTTATTCTTGAAAATCGAAGCAGAGATTGGAGCCTGACCCGGTGACCAGCCATAGGTTATAAAGGGGATTTTCTTCTCTAAAGCCAATCTCAATGTGGTGAATTTGACTATTCCCATACAGGAGGTGCAGATGGTGCTTGCCCGGTCTAAAGTTTTACGCGAAAAGATATCCTCCCTTGTCCCGGTTAAAAAGATCTTTTTTAAGAGGGTAAAATCTGGTTTGAAAAATATATGGTCTACTCCTAAATTTTCCACCACTTCACGGATATTCCTTAGAGCCTGTTCTGAAAGGAAACCGTTGTCAAAGGTCAAGGCTAAAACTTTTAAGTCATATTTTTCTTTTAAAATACTTAAAGTATAAGTGCTGTCTTTGCCGCCAGAATAAGCCATCAGAGCATCGTAGGAAGAAGAGCCTTTAAATTTATCCAGAAGCTCATCATACCTTTGCCTATATTTCCCCTTTTCTATTTCTAAATGCTCTTTCCCCTTAAACTCCTGACAGAAATTACATACCCCTTTTTGATCGAAGCTGATCCCTGGAAAAGTCTCCGGGAGTACACAATTATTACAGATTTTCATAAGGTTTTACCTTTTCTTAGATATTCAGGTAGTTGCCCAATTCATTGGGCATTTTTCTGCTCGACG
>JAZDLB010000014.1:0-4186 GCA_043802565.1 Candidatus Zixiibacteriota bacterium
ATAAAAAAAACGTCGAAGGAACGACCCATTTAGTAACGATTCCGTTTAATATTGATACATTAGATGATGACTTAATAAAATCTATAATTACTCAAAGTGGTTATTCACGAGAAATATTCTATCGAGCAACAAATAAAACAGCAAATAAAATAGGAAAGCCCCCTTTAACTAAAGAGGAATTAAGAAATCTTGATTAATCCCCTAAATTAATTTAATAAAACGTTTTCCCAACTCCAAATATGATTTGTAATTCCCGAAGCCATAGCTGGTGTTACCCTTAATGTCTGATGAATCCTCATAAAGTTATAATAAAAAAAGTGTAAGGCAAGGGCAAATTTTAAGTTTTCTAATTTTTTTGAGAAAGCATTGGTTAGCCTTGTAAACCTTCTCATCTGCATACGGATTATTTTCGGCTGAAATATCCGGAGGTTAAATGGACCGAGTGGTTGGACCAGGCGATTGATAAGATCATCGAGATCACCGGCGCTCCCAAAGAGGTGGCTTCCAGAGCAGCTCGAGCAGCAATAGCCAGGAAAATTAAATAAGAGAAATCGGTTTTCCTGATTAGTGAGCGTAGAAAATAATATAGAGGCACGATAGGCCGTGCCTCTATATACTCTTTTCCAGTTTCAATAACCTCTTCTTAAGCTCAATCCCACCTCCATAGCCACCCAGCCCTCCATCTGATTTGATAATCCTGTGGCAGGGAACAATTATGGATACAGGATTTGTGGCACAAGCGTTCCCCACTGCCCGGGCTTTGTCAGGACTGCCAACCATAGAAGCTAATTTTTTATAGCTGATGGTTTTTCCGAATGGGACTTCTATCATCTTCTTCCAGACCTTTTTTTGAAAAGGGGTGCCTGAGTTTAAATCTATTTTCTCGGTGAATCTAACTTTTTTACCGGAGAGATACTGGTTGAGCTGTTTTTTCAAACTATAGAATTTTACTTCAGACTTGACTAGCTCGACATCCTTTTTCTTCTTTAACTCCTCAAAAAACCTGCCCCAGGTAGGCTGATGAAAAAGTAAATTATTTAACCCCTTATCAGTCCTGGTAACTAAAATCCTCCCTATCTTAGTATCTAAGACTGCATAATAAAGTTTCATAAAACCTCCTCTGTAGTGATGAGTGATTAATGGTCAGTGACCAGTACGTAGTGCGTCCGCCTGAGGCGGATTAGCCTCGCTTTGGCGACCCTGTCCTACGGTGGTGGCTACGAGCCTGCCCGCCCGTAGGGCGCCAGACGTAGTCTCCGTTAATAGGAAAAGGGTCGCACTACGTTCTCACCTTCAAACCTTTTATCGCTGATGAAAATAAGTATAAATCTTTTCCGCCATTTTCCTGGGAATATTCTCCGTTTCCAAGAGTTCATTTAAACTTGCCTGTTTAATCCTTTCAACTGAGCCAAACTTAGAAAGAAGAACTTTTTTTCTTATTTTACCAATCCCTTCGATCTGGTCTAACTCTGAGGCTCTAACCTTTTTCTCCCTTAAAGTTTTATGATAGGAGATGGCAAATCTATGCGCCTCATCTCTGATCCTCTGTAATAATCTTAAAGAGGAAGAGCTTTTTGGAATCATAAGGGATGAAGTTCTTTCTGGCAAAAAGACCTCATCTAACCTCTTAGCCAGCCCGATAACATTTAAGTCCTTAATCCCCATTTTATTTCCTCTGGATCTCCCACTGGATCCATTCTGGACAAATTCGGATAAAACTTTTAAAGCTGAGGATAGTTGTCCCTTACCTCCATCGATTAATACTAAATCGGGCAATTTCTTTTTCTCCTCTAAATTTCTAATGAAATATCTTCTGACCACCTCCTCCATCATAGCGTAATCATCCTGCCCTGGTACGGTTTTTATCTTGAACTTTCGATATTCTGATTTCTTAGGTCTGGCGTCCTCAAAGAAGACTGAAGAACCAACCGCATCGGTTGGTCCTAAATTGGAGATGTCAAATGCCACAATTTCCCTCGGAAAAGTGGGTAGATACAAATCCTTTTTTAAAGCTATAATTGAAGATGGAACTGCTCTTTTTATCTTTTTCTTCTGAATTAAAAGCTCCGTCAAGAGAAGCTGGGCATTTTTAGTTGCTAAATTTAATAAACTTACTTTCTCACCTTTCCGGGGTAAGATAAGCTCAACTTTTTTCCGGCCTTTCTCCTGAAGCCATTTCTGGATAATCTCCTTATCCTCTATTTCTATGGGTAAAAAAATCTCCTCCGGTATTATGGACACATTCAAATAATATTGCTTTAAAAAAGAATTCAAAACTTCTGCATCCGGAACATCTTTCCGGGCTTTTAAATAGAAATGCTGTCTGCCAATTAAAATCCCTTCTCTAACCTGAAGGGTTGCCATACAGATATCTGAACCATCCCGGGCATAGGCGATAATATCTCGGTCAATCTCCTCTTTTCCTACCACCTTCTGTTTCTGCATTATACTTTCAATGGCTTTGAACTGGTCTCTAACCCTTGCCGCCTCCTCGAATTTCTCCTCTTCGGCTAATCTATTCATCCTCTGTTTCAATTGCTCGATTAAAACTTTATTTTTACCGGATAAAAATAAAATGACTATATTAATCATTTCCCGGTATTCTTTTTCTGAGACCAGATTTTCACAGGGTCCCTGACACCTCTTGATCTGATAATCCAGGCATAATCTTATCCTTCTCTTAGAAGGGAGCGCATAATTACAGTTTCTTACCGGGAAAAGCTTTCGCAGAAGCCTTAAGGATTGTCTCATCCCTTTGACATTGGTATAAGGACCAAAATATTTTGCCTTATCCTTCTTAGGTCTTCTGACCACCAGTATCCTGGGAAAAGGCTCATCCACCGTGACTTTTAGATAAGGGTATCTTTTATCATCTTTAAGGTTGACATTATATCTGGGCTTATGTTCCTTGATCAGGTTAGCTTCTAAGATCAAAGCCTCAGTTTCCGAATCAGTAACCATAACCTCAAAATCTTTTATTCTCGAAACCAGGGCTGAAGTCCGTGGATGTTCCACCCTGTCCTGAAAATAAGCTTTTACCCGGTTTTTCAAAGATTTAGCCTTCCCCACATAGATTATCTTTCTTTTATTATCTTTAAAAAGATAAACTCCGGGCTGTAAAGGAAGATTCTCTAATTTTGCTTCAAGGTCCATACACACTCTATACGATTAATACCTGATTGTAATATATACCAACTCATACCGTTGCTGTCAAACAAAAAAAGTAATAGCGGATGATGGATGATGAATATCAAATAACGAATGAAAAATTGTAGGGGCAATTCATGAATTGCCCCTACAGAACTGAAGCTGTCCCCACCCTATCCCTCCCCTTCAAGGGGAGGGGATATCTTCAACCCTCTCCTTATAGGAGAGGGTAGGGAGAGGTTCAAAAGATCGACTTATCATTGTGGTGAGTTTGTGAAGGTAGATATCTATGTTTGCTCTGGTAACTGTTCAATCTCTACGATCTGGTAGAACTGTCAAATGAAAAAACATATCGGATGACGAATATCGAATGACGGATAAAAACTGCAGGTATAGATCTCTTTGTCTGTTCCTAAACTTTTATTTTTGGACAGAGCACTGTTCTGTCCCTACTATCTCCAGCCTTAGGGGTTTATATATGAATCATCCTTGATTTTTTCAATTTTTGAGTTATTATTTTATTGTTTAGTTAGAATATTAAGGCAAACCCATAACCTTAAAAAAGGTAGAATTATGAAAAGGTTTCTAAGGGTTTTCATCATTTGCGGGCTTGTTTTAATTGCACTTCCCGGTCTTATCTCCGCGGTTGACCTCTCGAAAGGTATAATCCTGGATATCCCCCAGGAAAAAGTAGAATCACAATTCGGGAAAATTCCTCTATCCCAGCTCACACCACAGGACAGTAACGCGATGGCATCTTTTCGTTTTACCGGCGATACGCTTAAAGTATTAGCCATTATGATAGAGTGGTCAAACCGAAAAGGCACCTACTCCAGAGAGACTTTTGATAGCTTACTTTTCTCCAGAAATGTCTTTTCCGGAGGGTCTGTTGCCGACTATTTCTATGAGGTTTCCTACGGAAAACTAAATGTAGTTGGCGAGGTAAGAGATTGGTATAATGCCGGAAACTATGTTGTCTGGTTTGATTTTGAATCCCTATTCCCGATACTTGATCCGGTTATAGATTACTCGCAGTTCG
>JAZDLB010000015.1:0-3901 GCA_043802565.1 Candidatus Zixiibacteriota bacterium
GGTTAGCTTTGCCATACCTTTACTTTTTTTCTTTTTTTCATCCAGTTTACTTTCAAAGTATAAACAGGGGAAGAAAGCAGAGTATAAAAATATTTTTGAGAAAACTGGAGCCAGGGATAAAAATCAGGTGTTAGCTAATGGAAGTCTAGCTGGAATTCTTTCTTTTATTTATTTTCTATTCCCATCTTCCTCTATTTACTCTGCCTATCTGTCTTCTTTGGCCACAGTAACTGCTGATACCTGGGGGACAGAGATCGGGATTTTATCTACTTCTGCCCCTTTGTCCCTAAAAAGATTTAAGAGAGTCTTGCCGGGGAGTTCTGGTGGAATAAGTTTTTTGGGCACTTTAAGCTCTTTTTGTGGCTCTTTTTTTCTGGCTTCGAGTGGATTTATTCCAGGAATTTCTCCTTTTCCTTTTAAGCTTGAACTGTTTTCGCTTATAGTGATAGCAGGCTTTTTAGGCTCGTTTATCGATAGTCTCTTAGGCGCTTTTCTTCAGGCACAGTATCTTTGTCCAATTTGCAATAAGATAACTGAGAAGAAAACCCATTGTGGCTTAGAGACAAAAAAAGTCTCAGGGGTTTCCTGGCTGAATAACGACTGGGTGAATTTTTTTTCATCAATTTCTGGGGTTGGCTTATTTTTTATATTGCAAATTTTCTTTTAATCTTTAGATTTAGGAGCAAGAAAAAGTTTGACTTTTAAAAACAGGAGCAGAATATGGCTGGAATAAAAAGATGTTTTGCCAGGGAAGTTTTGGATTCGAGAGGGAATCCTACAGTTGAAGTCGAGGTGGAACTAAAGAATGGAGCTTTTGGAAGAGCCATAGTTCCCTCTGGCGCTTCGACTGGTGTGCATGAAGCTCTGGAGTTAAGGGATGGGGATAAAAACAGGTATTCAGGCAAAGGGGTTAAAAAGGCAGTGGAGAATGTTAATAAGAAGATTGCACCTAAACTTATCCGGTCAAAATTAGATACCTTTGATCAGAGGAAATTAGATAATTTCCTTTTAGAGTTAGATGGGACTGAGAATAAAGGGAATTTAGGTGCTAATGCTATCTTGGGGGTTTCTTTAGCTGTGGCTAAAGCCGGTGCTGCCTCTAAAAAAATACCTTTTTATGAATATTTAGGAGGTAGAAAAGCAAAGCTCCTTCCGGTTCCCCAGATGAATATTTTAAACGGTGGTTCACATGCAGATAATAACTTAGATATCCAGGAGTTTATGATTATCCCGGCAGGCGGTTTTTCTTTTAAGGAGTCTCTCAGAATGGGTGTGGAGGTATTCCATAATCTTAAAAAGGTCTTAAAGGAGAAGAAATTTAACACTGGAGTAGGGGATGAAGGTGGATTTGCACCTAATCTTAGTTCAAATGAGGAAGGGTTTCAGGTAATCTTAGAGGCTATTGACCGGGCTGGATATAGACCGGGCGAGGATATCTTCTTAGGGATAGATTCGGCCGCTTCCGCCTTCTACAATCCAGAAGAAAAACTCTATAAATTTAAAGCCGAAGAAAGGAAATTTTCCAGTTCAGAGCTGATCCATTACTATAATGACCTTATAGATAAATATCCCCTTATCTCAATCGAAGATGGTTTAGCAGAGGATGACTGGGAAGGCTGGGTAAAAATGACCGAGAGGTTAGGGAACAGAATCCAGATAGTTGGAGATGATATTTTCGTGACTAATCCTAAAAGATTGAGATTGGGGATTGAGAAAAAAGCAGCTAATGCTATCTTGATTAAGCTAAACCAGATAGGGACCTTGACTGAGACTTTAGACACTATCCAGATGGCAAAAAAAGCCGGGTTTAATACGGTGATCTCTCATCGTTCCGGAGAAACTGAGGATACTACTATTGCGGATCTGGCCGTGGCGGTCTCTTCTGGCCAGATAAAGACTGGCTCAGGTTCAAGAACTGACCGGGTATGTAAGTATAATCAGCTTCTGAGGATTGAGGAAAACTTAGGTAAGAGAGCTCTTTATGCCGGGAAGAATATCTTCTACGGTTTGGTTAAAGGGAAATCATAATGTTAAATAACAGAAAAAAAAGAAATCCAAAAGAGACAGACTTTTTAACCAGAATCAAAAGGGATCCACTTCTTCGCAGGAAAGTATTCAGGCGAATTCTCATTCTACTGCTTTTGGTTTCAGTTTTCTATCTCTATTTTGGTGGGGATTATGGCTTTTTCAGACTTCTTTCTCTTAAAAAAGAGAAGGGGAGCATAATCCTGGAGACCAAAAAGCTTCAGGCACAGAATATGGATTTAGAATTAAAGAAAGAGAAACTTAAGAATGACCCTTTCTATATTGAGAAGGTTGCCCGTGAAAGATATGGGATGGCTAAAGAAGATGAGATCATCTATAAATTCATCCAGTCTCAGGATAGTTCCTCCACCCTTGTGCCGAAAGATAAAAGATGAGTTTGGTCAAGACCGAAGGGATAGTTTTAAAGAGCTTGAAGTATGGTGATTCCTCGATCATTTTTACCCTTTATACCAAAGATTTCGGGAAGATAAAACTTTTAGCTAAAGGGATAAAAAGGAGAAAAAGTAGAACCCCTCCCTTAGGATATTTTTCATTATCCGAGGTGGTCTTCTATAAAAGAGAGAAAAGCGAACTTCATCTTCTTTCTTCCGGGGAGATCCTGAAGAGCTTTTCAGGTTTAAGTAAAAGCCTCAATCGTTTTTCCTGGGCATCAGCTATAGCGGAGTTCCTGGATCAATTGATAACCGGTGAAGAACCTAACCAGAGGATTTTCAATTTGAGCTTGAAAACTTTATCCCGGATGGAAAATGTAGATGAATCAAATTTAGAGAAAATCTTCTGGGGTTTTGCCCTGAAGCTTTTTTCAAATTTAGGGTATAAGCCTAAATTGGATACCTGCGTTAAGTGTGGAAAGGAGATAAAAGAGAATGAGGTTTTCTTAAGTCCAGAAAGAGGTGGGGTAATTTGCCAAAATTGTACCAGAGAAGAGGAGTATTATCTTAAACTCAGTCGAAAAGCCTATCTTTCTGCCAGAAAACTTCTATCCCTGTATATTAACAAAGTCGATAAGATTCCCATAGATAAGGAAAGCTTAAAAGAGATTGAGGATTTAGCTAAAAGCTTCATTCATTATCATACCGGGGCGAAGGATTTGAAAACCCTGGAATTTATAAGAAAATTAGAAGATTAGTTTTATTAATTTGAAAGTGGAACTGTCCCGTAAGGGATCCATAGGATAGGAGATAGGGTGACAAATAAAGGGTCTCAAGACTTGATGGATAAATTAGTCTCTTTGTGTAAAAGAAAAGGTTTCATCTTCCAGTCCAGTGAAATCTATGGAGGGATAAATAGCTGCTGGGACTATGGTCCTTTAGGGGTAGAGCTTAAGAATAATATCAAACAGAACTGGTGGAAGAGTATGACCCAGTTCCGGAATGATATAGAAGGGGTCGATGCTTCGATTTTAATGCATCCTTCGGTCTGGGTAACCTCAGGCCATGTGGAATCTTTTGCTGACCCGATGGTTGACTGCAAAAACTGCAAGATGAGGTTCAGGGCAGATGAGATATCTGGCAATAAATGTCCTAACTGTGGAGGAGAGCTGACTGAAGCCCGGCAGTTCAATCTGATGTTTAAGACCCATATGGGACCGGTGGAGGATGAAGCTTCAATGGTTTATCTTCGCCCGGAAACTGCTCAGGGTATCTACGTTAATTTTTTAAATGTCTTAGCCCCTTCCAGACAAAAACTTCCCTTTGGAATCGCTCAGATCGGAAAGGCTTTCAGGAATGAGATCTCTCCAGGGAATTTTATCTTTCGCTCGCGTGAATTTGAACAGATGGAAATGCAATTTTTCATCCATCCAAATGAAGACGAGAAATGGATCGAATACTGGAAAGAGGAGCGGATGAAATGG
>JAZDLB010000016.1:0-2663 GCA_043802565.1 Candidatus Zixiibacteriota bacterium
TTCTCCATCGGGACTTCCGCCATAGTCTATCCAGCAGCTTCCTTGCCATTGATAGCTAAAAGAGCAGGAGCTTATTTAATTGAGGTGAATTTAGAAAGGACTGAACTCTCCAGTTTAGCGGATGAGGTTTTCCTGGGGAAGGCTGGGGAGATTATGCCTGAGATAATAGACTCTATGCGAGAAGTAGATTCGTAGGATAGGTTTTTGGATTATAAACCTTCAGGTTTATCAAAATGAATCGTTTTGTTTTTGAATCGACCAGGGCATAAAGTAAAGCTGTCTGCCGAAAGCGGATTACACTCCCCTGGTTCTTTAACGTATTTAGATTATATGAGAGTTAAGGATATCGAAGAAAGGGTCGAGGAAGGTTATAAAATCTTGAGCTCCTGCCATCTTTGTGGGTTTGAATGTGGTGTTAATCGGCTTAAGGGTGAAAAAGGAAGATGTAGAAGTGGCAAGGAGGTTTTAATTTCAAGCTGTAATCTACATTTTGGTGAGGAGCCACCCATTTCCGGAGAAAATGGCTCAGGCACAATCTTTTTTACCAACTGCAGTCTGAGCTGTGTCTATTGTCAGAACTATCCTATTAGCCAGATGGGAAAAGGTAAAAAGATTTCCACTATAGAGTTAGCTGAGAAGTTCCTTGATTTAGAAAAAAAAGGTGCACATAACCTCAATCTGGTAACCCCAACCCATTTTATCCCCCAGATATTAGAGGCATTTTCTTTTGCCTGGAATAAAGGTTTTTCCCTGCCTTTAGTTTACAATACCTCAGGCTATGAATCAGAAGAGGCTTTATCTCTTTTAGATGGGGTTATAGATATCTACCTTCCGGATGTACGTTATTCTGAAGATGAAAAAGCTTTCACCTTCTCACGGGCTGAGGGGTATGTTAAGATAAATCAGAGAAATATAAAGGAGATGTTCAGGCAAATAGGTAATTTAAAGTTGGATAGCTCTGGTATGGCTATCTCAGGAATTATAGTTCGCCATCTGGTTCTGCCTGAAAATATAGCTGGCAGTTTTAAAACTTTTGAATTTTTAGCAAAAGAAATTTCAGATAAAGTCTGGATTAGCCTGATGGGGCAATATTTCCCTGCATACCGGGCAAAAGAGTTCCCTCCACTGGATCGCCGGATAAAAAAATCGGAATATGATTTAGCGTTTAACTATTTTGACTCCTGTGGCTTATCCTGTGGCTGGGTGCAGAAAGAAGGGTTTTCTGAATGAGAAAAATAATTTTAATACCGGGAATTTTCTTACTCTTTATTTTCTCCTGTATATATTATAACACCTTTTATCATGCAGAGAAAAGTTATAAAAAGGCGGAGAAAACCCAGAAGAAGGCAGGGCGAGAAGTGGCTTCCTCGAATGAGGCTAAGGATTATGAGGAAGCTATAAAGAAAGCTTCTAAAGTTTTGACCTTTCATCCTAAATCCAAATGGGTGGATGATGCCCTTTTTCTGATTGGAAAGTCCTATTTCAATATGGGGGATTATACCAAGGCGGAAAGGAAGTTTCAGGAGCTGATCACTAATTTTCCTAAAAGCGAATTGAGTGAGGAATCCTATTATTACTTAGGTTTAAGTCAGTATAAACAGGGGAATAGATTTGAAGCTACCGAAGCTTTAAAATCACTTTTGGATAATCCCAAGCTAAAGAAAAGGAAGTCTGAAGTCTGTTGCAAATTAGGGGAGATAAAATTTGAGGAAGGCGAATATGCTGAGGCAATAACCTTCTACCAAAGGATGCTTTCTCAATATCCTAAAGATGAGTTGAACGCCTTAGCTCAGTTCAGGATTGGAGAGGGTTATTTTAAGCTAAAAGATTTTACCCAGGCAAGAGAGAACTTCTCCGCCGTAAAAAAATATCAAGAACAAGGGGAGATGGCTTATAAATCGATTTTCTGGACCGGAGAGGCGACTTACAGTTTAAAAAGCTACAAAGAGGGGCTAAAGATTTTCTTGGATTTATCCAGGGAGAAAAAGTATGTTAAATACCTTCCCCAGATAGAGCTGAAGATGGCCGAAGGATATAAACTGCAGGACAGTCTGGATTTAGCCTTAGGGAAATTTGAAAAGATAAGCCTGGCCTATCCGAAAACCAATGAATCAGCTGAGGCTTTCTATAGAATTGGGATGATCTATTTAGAACAAAAAAAGGATTTTAAAAAAGCCCAGGAGTTTTTCGATAAGGCTAAAGCCGATAAAGCAGACTCACCTTCTGCCAAATTAGCCTTAGAGAAGAGTGCGGACATCTCAAAATTATCCAGCTACCAGGAGCAGGTAACCAAAGAGGAATCGGAAAAGGCGGTTCAGCCCCTTTTCCTTCTGGCGGAGTTCTATCTTATCAAGATGAACCTGCCTGAATCAGCTTTAGCTGAATACCAGGGCATTGTAGATAAATATCCGGAAACCGAATATGTACCGAAATCGCTTTATGCTATTGCCTGGATCTATGAAAATATCTACCAGGACAGCACAAAAGCAAAAGATTACTATCAAGAGATAGTAAATAAATATCCGAATTGTGATTATGCTAAAAAATCGCTTTTATTTCTTGGTTTGTCTGAGGATTCCCTCAAGGTGAATTTAGCTGAAAAAGAGTATCTATTAGCAGAAAGCCTCCTCTTTAAGGGAGGAAAAGTTGATTCTGCCATAGCC
>JAZDLB010000017.1:0-6107 GCA_043802565.1 Candidatus Zixiibacteriota bacterium
GTTAACCTCAATTACTACCGCGCCCAGCTTTGAAGTCTCGAAAATCTCTTTAAGATCAGCCTTGAAAAAATTAAGCCTCTCATAGCCTGATATAATTAGTTTTAAATCATTTTTTTCATTCAGGTAATGATCTATCCAGCCTGAATCTTCTCCTTGCAGATTAAAACTTACTATATCGGGTTTTAACCTGATGGCTAAGCTATCCGGGAAAGAACCTTCAGCCAGCAACAGCTTAAATTTCCCATAACTTAGCATCAAAGGAGGACTATGTTCAAATGTCCCCCTTCCAGATTTTTTATCGGGATAAATTGAGAAAACCTTAACTCTTGACCAGAGCTGATTTAACTCTTTCAAATCCCTAATTTCGACTTTAGTTCCATAAAGTTTTTTTAAAACCGGGACCCCCTCCTTAACCACCCAGATATCTTTCACCTTTATCTCTCCTAAAAGCTCGGAAAGCTTTTCCTCTAACCTTTTTTCATCTGTAAGGATCAGCCCATCCAGCTGGTTTATCCCTTTTTTGTAAAGAAAAGGAAGGATAATCCTTTCTACCTCTTGAGGCTCTTCTGATAAATTTATCAAAACTCTTTTGCTTTGAGGAGCTTCTACCAGAACTGCCTCACCTGAAGCTGAAAGATAGGTGATTTTCAATTCGGATGACCGGTTGTTCAGGGAATTAAAAATCAAAAGAAAACCTATCCAGACAAAACCCAGAAAAGACAATATTAACAAGAATCCTTTTAGACTTTTTTGAAAAATAGCTACAAAAAGAGAAAGATAAAAAGCTAAAATAAAAACAAAGGAAGGTGAAGAGACTTTCAAATCTGCATAAGGAAGGGAAGAGAAAAAGGACAGAATTCTCAGTATAAGCTCCAGACAAAGCCAGTTGAAAGAGGTAAATAAAATAGACAGCTTCAAGCTTAAAAGGCTGATCAGAAGTGAAATCGCTCCTACCATAACTACTAAACCAGTAAGCGTTACTATAAAAAGATTAGCCAAAAGGGAATAAATAGAGAATTTATTAAAATAATAAGCTGTAACCGGATAGGTGAAAAGCTGAGCTGAAAGGGAAACGAAAAAAGGGAGCACAATATAATATTTAAAGAACCGGTTTTTTAGCTTGGATAGGAAAAGCTTCTCTAATTTAGGAACCCAGAGGATCAAACCCAGGGTAGCCGCAAAAGATAATTGAAAACCGACATCGAAAAGAGAAGATGGATTTGCGAAAAGTATTACCAGGGCCGCTAAAGCCCAGATATTGATTAGGTCTCTTTCTCTTTCTACCAAAAGTGAAATAAGGAAAATAGAAGTCATAATCGAGGCTCTAACCACTGAGGGCTGATTCCCGGTAACAAAAGAGAATACTATGATCAGAGGAAAAACCAGAAGTAATGAGACCCGATAAGGTATCCTCAACAGCTTGAAAGCTCCCCAAAAAACAAGAACAACTATAGCCACATTTGAGCCAGAGATGGCTAAAAGATGAAGGGTGCCGGTATCGGTGAAAAGCTTATAGACCTCCTGTGGAATACCTCTTTTCTCCCCTAAAACAAAACCACTCAAAATCGCCTGGTGAGAGCCGGTCAGGTTACTCTTAAAGAAATTAAGAATATAATATTTTACTGGAAGAATTATCTTAGAGATAAAAAAATTGCCTTCCCCCCTCTCTAATATCTTTACTTCAGAATCGCTCTGTAAATTCAGGCATCCAAAGATTTCCTTGGTGCTAAGATATTTTCTATAATCAAAAGCCCCCGGATTTTTGGGAGGGAAAGGAGAGTAAAGATAACCCTTGAGCTGAATCAAATCACCATAGTTGAAAAGGCTGGTCGGGTGTTTAATCTTTAAAAGGATTTTACCGGTGGTTTTAATCTTTTTCTGATTAAAAGATAGTTCCTTAGTAGCTATTTCTAAAAAAGTTTTATCCTCTCTTATATCCGGGTCTCTGGAGATAATTCCTTTCAGCTCCACCTTACCATATAGTCTGGTGAAAAAGGATATATGATTTATGGGTAAATCCCTGGTTTTTAACTCATATCTCCAGAATCCGGTTAAGATCAAAAGAAGAGTTAGAAGAATAAACCAGATCTTCTTCTCCTGACGAAAAAAGAACAAAAGAAAAAGTAAGTACAAAATTAAGAAGAGCAAAATCAAAGTAGACAGGTTCAGGTAATCCCCTAAGAGAATCCCGGTAATATAAGCCAGCAGTGCCAGAAGAGCTGGTCTGCGTTTCAAGTTTTTCCCCTCATAAATCCTAAAATTCCCAATACTCGCTCGACTTCCTTTATCTTCAAAGCCTTGGCAAAGAAAAGATAGCTAAAAAAAGAAACTATAACCATAATGCCTACCAGGACCAATTTCTGGATTAAACTCCCTTTATCTAAATCCACCCTGTAGAGAAAAAGAAAACTCTGCAATAAGAGCCCCATTAAAAAGGAAGCTAAAAGTATTTTCAGGAAACTATTTCTCAAATCCTTTTTATCAAAAGGTCCAACCCTCTTATCCAGTTTATTAAAAAGGATAGACATATTCAGGATAGCTGAAATAGAAGTAGCTAAAGCCAGTCCACGAAAACTAAGAGGGTGCATAAGAACCAGATTCAAGCTGATGTTAGCCCCAACTGCAATAGCACTGCTTATTACCGGCACCTTGGCTTCACCTAAGGCATAGAAAACCGGAGCTAAAACCCGGACCGAGGCATAGGCGAAAAGCCCGAGGGCATAAAGGATCAGTGCCTGAGAAGTAGCTTGCGTGTCTGTGTAAATAAATTTTCCATGTTGATATAAAAGGGAGATGATTGGCTTTGCACCTACTGCTAAAAAAATGGTAGAGGGTAAAGTCAAGAAAAAGATGAGTTTCAGAGAAGAGCCACAGGTGGAAACAAGTTCTCCAAAATTCTTTTGAGCTGCCTCCTTGGCTAAAAGCGGGAAGGTAACTGTGGCAACTGCAACCCCGAAAACTCCCAAGGGGAAATGCATTAATCTGAAACTGTAATTCAAATAGGAAACGCTCCCCTGAGGTAAAAGGGAAGCTATTAAAGTATTGACAAAGATATTTACCTGAGTGGAAGCTAATCCTAATATAGCTGGAGTCATCAGCCAGAGGATTTTCTTTACTCCCGGGTCTTTCCAGTCTAAGATCGGTTTGTACCTATACCCTAACCTGAATAAAACTGGCACCTGAATGAACAATTGACCCGCCCCTCCTAAAAGCACTCCTATGGCCATTCCTAGGATCGGGGTTTTCAAAAATGGGGAGATTAGAAAACCGGCTAAGATCATCCCTAAATTCAGCATTGTCGGGGCTAAAGCTGGAACTCCAAACCTTCCAAAGGAGTTTAAAATCCCCATACCAACAGCCGCTAAAGATACCAGAAGTAGAAAGGGGAACATTATCCTGGTTAAAAGAGTAGTTAGTTCTATCTTCCCTTGGATCTTGTTAAACCCCGGAGCTATTAAATTGACAATAGCCGGAGAAAATATTATCCCTAAGATTATGATCACAGACAAAACAACCACAAGCAGGTTAACCACTAAATTAATCAAACGAAAAGCTCCTTCTTTCCCCTGCAGAGTTAGCTTTTCAGTAAAGACCGGGATGAAAGCGCTGGAGAGCGCCCCCTCAGCTAAAAGGTCCCTTAAAAGATTAGGGATACGAAAAGCCGCTACAAAGGCATCGGTAGCTAAGCTTGCCCCAAAAAGATAGGCGAAAACCTGCTCCCGGATAAGCCCGAAAACTCTGGACAAAAAGGTAGCAGAGCTAACTATCCCGGTGGACTTGACTATCTTATCTTTTGTTTCCTGAGTCTGCACTATTCTTTTTTAAGTTTGCAGGGGTAATTCATGATTTACCCCTGCTTCCTATCTGAATATAATCTATCTTCAAAACATATAAAAACTAAATCTTTTTCAATTGACAAACAAAGATTTTTCTTTATATTTACCTTTCAAAAATGCAAAGGAGGAAATTTGCCAGCGCGTAGAGTTAAAGTTCATAAAGATGTAATCAAAAGGTTAAAGACCAGTTTAAAAGCCAGAGAGCGTAACCGGGAGATCAAGTCACAACTAAAAAATCTGATAAAGAAGGCGGAGACTAAACCCGATACTGAAAATCTCAAAAATGCATTCTCCCTTCTGGACAAAGCCTCCCGGAAAAAAGTCATCCCTAAAAATACTGCTTCCCGGATAAAATCCAGAATTTCCAAGCTCTTGAACAAAGCTACCAAACCAGGTGCCGGATCAAAAGCAGAAGCTTAGGATTTGATTTCAGTATAGCTTTCAAAACCTCTAAGGGAGTAGGCCTGGTAAACTCTTTCTTTTCCAGATAGAGTTTTAAAAAATCTATCACCTCCTCGAAATCCTCATCTTTCAGCTTGAGGTATATCTTTCTACAGAAAGAATAAAACCTCAACTCCCTCCCTTTTGTTTTCATAAATTCCTCTTCATATTTCTTTAAATAAGTAAGAGGAGCTTCTTTATTCTTCAGATATTCTGAAGTAACCTGCCCGGCAATCTTCCCGGAGAGAAGTGCGTTGGCAATCCCGGCACCAGAAAGAGAGTCAACCACTCTGGCCGCATCTCCTACCAAGAGAAGATTATCCTTAACCAGTTGACTTTTGCGGCTATAAGCCGGCACCCCACCGGTCATCCACTCTACTACTGAAAAATTTTTAAACCTCTTCATTACAAAAAAATCTAAAAGCTCCTTAGCCTTTTCCGCCTCAGACGGATTTCCAGAAACCGGGGTTATGGCTAAGCCCACGTTAGCTAAATTTCTCCCCTTGGGAAAGATCCAGGCATACCCCCCTGGTGCTAACTCTGTGCCTAAATGAAATTCAATACCATCCTCCTCTAGGCTGTCACTTTTCAAAAGATATTGATAAGCAGAATCCACCTCCTTCAATTTCAGGCTATTATCTAAACCCGCCCATCTGCCCACTAATGACTCAATCCCATCAGCCGCGATAATTACCTTTGCTTGATATTCTAACTCTTTACCATCCTCTTTTACCTTTATTCCACAGATTTTTCCCCGGTTGTGGATTAAACCAACTGCTTGAGTATTGAGTTTCAACCCTGCGCCTGAGGATTGAGCTTTTAGAGCTAATTCTTTATCGAACAATTTGCGATTAAGAACTAATCCAACCTCCGGGTAGGAGAATTTCAACTCTTTACCAGAGGGGCTTTTCAAAAGGATTTTATGAATGGATGCACTTATCCAGGCAGGTTTGACTTCCCCGCAAATTGAAAGCCCTTTCGGGCTGATAGCTTCGGCACAGCATAAAGGTTGTCCTATCTCTTTGTGTTTCTCTATTAAAAGTACATTTTGTTGATTTTCAGCTAAGACCAAAGCCGCCATCGAGCCAGCCGGACCTGCCCCGACTATTATGCAGTCATATCTATCTTTCATCAGTTATCCCCAGCGCACCTGCAGGGCAGAAGATAACGCAATCATTGCATAGGACACAGAGCTCTTCTTTTATCCTCAAACCTTGACTTTCCAGCTCCAATGCTTCAAAAGCGCAGACCGCCACACATCCACCACACTCTCCACAAAGTTCTGGTCTTAATCTCAATTGGTCCATTTCTTATCCAAAAAATGATGAAGTAATTTTAACCCCAACCTTGAAAGAATTCAAGCAATTTTTTGTAATTTATTTTTAGGCACTGGCTTTTCAAGAGGTAGTGCGACCCTTTTAGGGTCGCCTTAAAAATCGTAGAGACGCATCGCATGCGTCTCTTATCCCCTCTCCTTTCTTCCGTGAAACGGATCCGTAGGAAAGTAGAGGGATAGGGAGAGGTTTCTTTGGTAAGTCAGACATTCCTGTCTGACGTAGTGCGACCCTTTTAGGGTCGCTTTAAAAATCGTAGAGACGCATCGCATGCGTCTCAATATCCTCTCTCTTTTCTAAGAATAGGGAACGGCAGAGGTTAAACAACTATTATTATTTCAAAATCCAATTTCTTCTTTTATTTTTTTATTTTCCATTTTCCATCTTCCTTTTCTTATAATGGAGAGGGAGAGGTTGTCGTAGGGCATGGCCGTTCCTATGGATCCAAATTCGGACAAAGTTTTGAGACTTTAGCCATGCATCATAAAGCAATCCT
>JAZDLB010000018.1:0-2999 GCA_043802565.1 Candidatus Zixiibacteriota bacterium
CTTTATTCGGACAGGGACCCCGCAGTCCGCCAGAGGCGGATCGCTTCGCTCAACAAGCCCTGTCCCTACCTAAGATTTCTTCAAAAAAGACTTTGACAACAGTCCCATGATGTCTGTTCTACCATTAGTATCAGCAATCCCATCTTGCTAACCAGGTGGGGTACCCAGAAAAATCTCTTTTTTAATTTGACAGAGCTTGAACTTTCACTTATGTTGAAAAAAGTTTGGAGAAGAGACCGATAAATCATTCAACTACAGTAGAAGGTTATTATGAAGATAAAATTTTTAGGTGGAACAAAATCGGTTGCTGGCTCGATGCATATCTTAGAGTCAGAGGGCAAAAAAATCTTAATCGACTGCGGGCTTTTCCAGGGAAGAAGAGAGGAATCTAACCAGAGAAATAAAAATCTCCCTTTTGAGCCAGAAACTATAGAGAGGATGGTTTTATCTCATGCACATCTGGACCATTCGGGGAATATCCCTACCCTGGCAAAAAATGGATATAGCAATACAATCTATTCAACCTTTGCTACCCGAGACCTGTGTCTGGTTATGCTCAGGGATTCAGCTAATCTGCAGGAGAAAGATGCAGAATATCTTAATAAAAGAGATAAGAATAAGGGAGTTCCAATCGTGACTCCACTTTATACGGTTGAAGAAGCAGAAAAATCTTTAGAGCTGTTCAAAGGAATAGCTTACAATAGGTTTTTCTATATAACCTCGAATATCAGAGTAACTTTTTACGATGCCGGTCATATCTTAGGCTCAGCTCTGAGTTATTTTGAAGTTTTTGAAAATGGGAAAAAGACCAGGATTTTATATGCAGTTGATTTAGGCAGAAAGAAGATGCCTATATTGAAAGACCCGTTCCAGGTTAAAGATATAGATTATCTTATTCTGGAAAGCACTTATGGAAGCAGGTTACACGATGATTTCAGCACCACCGCTGATAGATTGGCTCAAACGATCAATCGAACTTACCAGAGAGGAGGAAAGATAATCGTTCCAGCCTTTGCCTTGGAGAGGACCCAGGAAATTATTTACTGCATGCACTTTTTAGAAAAAGAAGGTAGGATACCTAAATTGCCGGTTTATGTAGATAGTCCTTTAGCGGTCAATGTAACTGAAGTTTTTAAACTTCATCCGGAATGCTTTGATAAAGAAACTAAAATGATTCTGGAAAAAGAGGAAGACCCTTTTGGATTGAAAAGGATTACTTATATAACCGACCCCGAAGAATCAAAAAAGTTGAATAGGCTGGGTGAATCCTGTATGATCATCTCTGGCTCAGGCATGTGTGAAGGAGGCAGGATATTACATCATCTCAAGAATAATATCGAAGATCCAAGGAACACCATCCTGGTAGTCGGGTATATGGCTGAAAATACCTTAGGTAGAAAAATAGTTGAGGGATATCCTAAAGTTAAAATATTCGGAGAAGAATATAGCCTCGAGTCTGAGGTGGTAGTATTGAATTCCTTTTCAGCCCATGCAGATAAAAATGAACTTCGGCAATATGTGGAACAAGCCCAAAAAAATCTTAGAGGAGTTTTTCTGGTGCACGGTGAGGAAAAAGAAGGTCAGGCCTTGAAAGAATCCATCGAATCTATGGGCATACAAAATGTTAGGATACCGGATCGAGGTGAGGAGATTATACTTTAGACCATTATCAAGCCTTACAAAGCTGTTTTAAGCTAAAGATATTGATAAAATAAGTCGAAAATAAAAAGGAGAATAGTTTGAAAGTTGGTTTTGTTCAAATCTTTCCGTTCTTTGGCAAAAAAGAGGAAAATCTCAAAAAGGTAGAAAGGCTTATCGATAAAACAGAAGCAGACCTTTTGGTTTTACCTGAGCTTTTTAACACCGGATATATTTTCGCGGGCAAAGTAGAACTGAAAAGTTTAGCTGAGAAAGTGCCGGATGGAAAAACTACTGACTTCTTATTTCATCTCTGCCAGAGGAGGAGAATCAACCTGGTATATGGGATAGCCGAGAAGGATGGTAACCGGATTTACAACTCAGCAGTTTTTCTTACGCCTGAAGGGGAAATAGGAGTATATCGCAAGCTTCATCTTTTTGATCAGGAGAAATCACTATTTACTCCCGGGGATAAAGAACCGGAGGTTTTTGAGTGTGGAAAGTTCAGGTTAGGAATGATGGTCTGCTTTGACTGGCTTTTTCCGGAGGTGGCCAGGATCTTAGCCTTAAAGGGTGCAGATATAATCTGCCACCCTTCAAATTTAGTTCTACCCTATGCTCAGCCGGCAATGCTCACTCGAAGCTTGGAGAATAGAGTATTTACGATTACTTGTAATCGGGTAGGATCTGAATTTAGAGCTGACAAGAAACTTTTCTTCACCGGTAAAAGCCAGATAACTGACCCAGAAGGGAAGGTGCTTTTAAGAGCAAGTCAGGATAGCGAAGAGATCGGATGGGTGGAGATAAATCCTCTTTTAGCCCGAGATAAGAAGATAACTGAGAATAACTTCATATTTGAAGATCGAAGGCCAGAGTTTTATCAGAGAATTTTAGCTAAATAAGATAAGGGGGACAGTATGGATTTTTCTAAGGATTCTTTATCTATGGGTTTAACTAAAGTTGAGAAGAAGACTAAATCTGCAAAAATTTTGGTGATAGATGATGAGGCGGAAATCACCGAGATAATCGAGACTTTTCTTAAGGATGCAGGTTATCAGGTATTAATAGAAAACTCCAGCGTTATGGGGATCGAAAGAGCCAAGAATTTCAAGCCGGACCTGATCCTTTTGGATATAATGATGCCTTTTATGGATGGCTATGAGGTCTGCGATGAGCTGAAGAAGAATAAGGAGACCGAGAATATCCCGGTTATATTCCTTACCGGTAAGGATGCCAAATCGGATGAAGGGAGAAGTTTTAAAGTTGGTGGAGATATGTATATCAAAAAGCCCTTCAGCTGCGATCGACTTTTAGAAATAGTGAGAATTGTGCTGATGAGTATGAGTAAATAAAACCAATTG
>JAZDLB010000019.1:0-2314 GCA_043802565.1 Candidatus Zixiibacteriota bacterium
GGCTATCTCGGCTTGAAGCTGTTGAAGGTTTTCATATTTTCCCTTTAACTCTGAGCCTTTAAATTCCTCGAATCCAGTTGAGATCACCTCTAAAACATCTTTCAGTTTCTTAAAATGATTTAAAAGCTTCTCACCTTCCTCTTTTAACTCTAAAATCAAGGGCTCATCCTTTTTATATCTAAGTTTAAAGCTGTCAGAGGAAGAATATCCTCTTAAGCGGAAAGGTACATTTTTGAAAAACTCCTCAGAGAATTTATAAGTTTTAAGGACCTCCTCTATCCCTTTTTTCAGCTTCTCCTCTGACCAGACCCTTTCAACTTTTTTCAAAGATCCCTGCTTAAACCTTAATTTAATTTCCCCTAAAACTCCCCATTCTGCTTCAAATTTTCTATGATAAATCCGGTCCAAAACCTCTTTTACTTTCCAGAAGGAAAGCTCTTTTCCCAAGAACTGGGTTGCCACATTTTCTAAGTTATGAGCTTCATCCAAAATCAAATTATCTGCTACTAAAATCTTCCCTTCGGCTAAAAGGTCTGAGAATAAAAGGGAATGATTCACCACTAACAGGTCTGATTTTTGTGCCTCCCTTCTAATTTTAAAATAGAAGCATCTTTGATAATATGGGCATTCCTGATTTATACAGAAACTTCCTTCACACAGGACCCTGTTCCAGACAGAACCATTTTCAGCCAGGTCAAACCCGCTATTTTCAGCAATATCTCCCGACTTGGTCTCTGAGGCCCAGACTGCTAAATTTGCCAGGCTTTTCTGGTCTTCTAAAGGAAGCTCGTATTCGGCTTTATTTATCCAGTCATAAAGCCGGTAAAGACAGAGATAATTTTTCTTCCCTTTAAGCAAGGTAACTTTGAATTTAAAGGGGATCACTTTTTCTAAGAGCGGAAGGTCTTTAAAGAAAAGCTGCTCTTGAAGATTCTTGGTATTAGTTGAGACAATACTTTTCCCATTGTTTTTTTCTGCCCATAACAAAGCTGGCACCAGATAGGCTAAAGATTTCCCAACACCTGCCCCGGCTTCAACTAAAAGGAATTCACCCTGGTTAAAAGCTGAAGCTACTTTCTGAGCCATTCTTTTCTGCTCTTCCCTTTGTTCAAATCTCTCCATCTGTGTGGAAATCAACCCATCACTCTGGTAATATTCTAAAACCTCTTTCTCCTTAAGCCAGATGAAACTATAATTTTTCTTTGAGCCTATCTCTTTTTCACCTCGACTGCCCTGGAAATCGAGCAGAAGCTTTTCATTTTCTTCAAAAGGTACGAAATCTTTAAGTTCTATTTTCCTTCCCTCTATAAGAAACTTTGAACAGCTATCTTTTAATCCGAAAGAAAGGCTCATTAGTTGCTGGAAAACAGCCGGACTTAACTTCTGGAGTCTATGAATTAAGGCTAATAAAATCTGATTAACAGACTCAGCTCCTTTTCTCGAATAAGTCGAATCTAAATTGAGATACTGAGCTACTGTCTCTAACTTGAATTCTTTTAAGCGGGGTAAAAGTATTTTAGATAATTCTTTCAGGTCTAAAACTTTTTCTGATTGGATTGATAGCTTTTTCAGGATTTTCTCCCAATCTTCAATGTCAAAAATAACTAAATTGCCCTCTTCTAAGAAATCATCAATTGCTTCAATCTCCTTGGGTTTTATCTTTTTTAAACTGACAGGGAAATTCAACTTGTTTTCTATTTTCAAATCAACAAGTTTGACTGCTGAAACTTCTACTGTATCTTTTTCAGAAGTTGAATCATTCTTACCTAAAACTACCATCTTTTTGAAAAATAGTTCAGGCATTGATTTTCCCAGTTTGAAGATAATCTCTGGAATATAAAGCCATCAAGGTCTTGTCCACAGGATCCTGGTGAAGACTTTAGCTTTATCTGGTAAACCTGTCCTATAAGCGGATCCGTAGGAAAGGTTTACACTCCAGATTATCTATCTGTTAAGCTACTACCTACCACCTATAACCTAATTATTTTCTCAAGTTAAAGCAGACCATTTTAATGTCGGTCATCTCCTCAATTGCAAATTTTACCCCTTCTCTTCCGATCCCGCTTTCCTTTACCCCACCATAAGGCATATTATCTGCCCGGTAAGTAGGAACATCGTTTACTATTACCCCACCCACTTTTATCCCTTTGATCGCCTGAAATGCATTTTCAATATTATCTGTAAAGACCCCTGACTGAAGCCCGTATATCGAATCATCCACCATTTTGACTGCATCAGAGAAATCCTCAAACGGAGCGAAACAAACCACCGGTGCAAAAACCTCTAAAGCCATAACCTTCATCTCCGGCTTGAC
>JAZDLB010000020.1:0-3046 GCA_043802565.1 Candidatus Zixiibacteriota bacterium
AGTTCTTCTTTCCCCAAAAATATCAAAATCCTCAAAACCACCCCCCCCAAAGTCTCGCATAAAAGTCCTTAAAGCATCTCCTAAATCAAAAGTTCCAAAATCAAATCCCTGAAAACCTGTTCCTGCTCCTGCACCAACTCCTATATGTCCAAACTGGTCATATTTGCTCCTTTTGTCTGGATCTTTCAATACCTCATAAGCCTCAGTAGCCTCTTTGAATTTCTCCTCAGCCTCTTTATTTCCCGGGTTTCTATCCGGATGGTATTGCAGGGCTAATTTACGGTAAGCTTTTTTAATGTCCTCTTCAGTGGCAGACCTGTCCACACCTAAGATCTCATAATATTCTCTTTTAGCCATATTTTCCTGTGGTTATAACCTTATCATATTACGTCATCGGTCTCTAAAATCTCTAATATATATTTAATCTCTTAACTGTCAACTATTTTGAGGTTAACTCAGATTGAGAGTCAACTATATGAGCAAACCGGGGGTCTAACAGCATGGCATTGCGGGCCGAGGGCATAGGGACAGAATCCGCCTGAGGCGGATTCTGTCCCTACAAAATAGATTGCTTCGTCGTCCGCCTTTGGCGTGACTTACCGCAATGACAGAGTGCAAGAGTCTTTCATCCGACAGAAACATCGGACACTATGACCTTCGCTCTTCTGGCGCATAATAACAAATCTGATTAAAACTACCTTATTCAACTTATATTTTCCGAGTTTTTAGTGAAAACCTTCACAAATTCTTTGACTTTAAATCTATTTATAGTATTTTAAAATAAAGATAGAATTTTCTTTGATAATCTAAACTTTATTATTTCATAAAAGGTATTCCCACCTTGACCTCAAGGTAGCAGGATTGACTTACTTTGTGGGCAACTTAGGTTTACTGAGTTTAATTATAAGGAGACCCCCTTATGTCCAAATTTCAAATCATAAATCAAAAAGATATATCCAAAGTTACGCTGGTTTCAGTTCCGGACCTGCCGGGCATTGCTGCCAGGATTTTCGGCAGTTTATGGTCACATGGAGTCAATGTGCAATTGATTACTTCTGCCTCTTGCGGCACTCTGGGCAAAGTCAATATAACCTTCGTCCTGGCTAAAAAAGATCTGCAGTCAGCTATGTTTGAATTAAAAAAGATCAGGGAAGATATTAAGGCTCAGGAATTAGCTATCGACCCTGAGGTGGCTTTGATCACTATCACTCACCCTCAGCTTTCTCAGACACCAGGAATAGCTGGAAGAACTTTTGAAGTTTTAGCTTCTCAAAAGATCAACATTCAGGCTGTTTGCACCTCAATGACATGTTTACACTGCCTCATAGCCAAAAACCAGCTTGATCAGGCAACCCAGGCTCTGCAAAAAGAATTTGGATTGGTCTGATTTTTTTGGACGTAGGGGGCATCCGCCTATGGCGGACAACGTGCCCCTACAATTTTTTTTGTAACTGCTATTATGTGCGGGAAAATCACGCCCGACATCCACCAAGGGCGGATCGGGCGTTACGAATTAATTTCTTTCAGAAACCATTAATTAAAGTCAAGCAGTCCTACGGACATGCTTGACCTACATTTTTTTCTCCCTTGAACCTTTGAACTATTGAACCCTTGAACTTTTTATTTATCATCCATCACCTCATAATCCGCATCAACTGCCCCTTCTTTCCCTTCTTTTTTCTCTTCCTTTTTCTCCTCAGCTTTTTCCTCTGAAGGCTTGCCTGCATGCTGCTGACTGGTGGTTTTTTTATACATCTCCTCAGCTATCTTATGCGAAGCAGTTAGAAGCTCTTCAGTGGCTCGATCGATTTCATCTTTATTATCGCTATGGATTACCGACATCACTCTTTCTATTGCTTGCTCAATCCTCTTTTTCTCCTCCGCTGAAACTTTATCTCCATATTCCCTTAAGGTTTTCTCAGTAGTATAAACTATCTGGTCAGCTTTATTCCGGGATTCAACTAATCCTTTTTTCCTCCGGTCTTCTTCTGAATGAGCTTCTGCATCTTTTACCATCTTCTTGATCTCCTGCTCCGAAATTCCTGAAGAGACTTGAATTTTGATAGATTGTTCCTTCCCGGTTCCTAAATCTTTAGCTGAAACGTGAACTATACCGTTTGCATCTATATCGAAAGCTACTTCAATTTGAGGAATACCTCTGGGTGCAGGAGGTAACCCGATTAAATCAAATCTTCCTAAGGTTCGATTATCTATAGCCATCTCCCTTTCCCCCTGGAGAACGTGAATAGAGACTGCGGTCTGGTTATCAGCCGCAGTTGAGAAAATCTGACTCTTTTTGGTCGGGATAGTGGTGTTCCTTTCTATCAATCGAGTCATTACACCACCCAAAGTCTCAATACCTAAGGACAAAGGGGTAATATCTAAAAGGAGAACATCCTTTACTTCACCAGTTAAAACCGCGGCTTGAATTGCCGCTCCAACTGCTACCACCTCATCTGGATTCACTCCTTTATGTGGCTCTTTTCTGAAAAGCTCTTTTACTATCTCCTGAACCTTAGGCATCCGGGTCTGCCCACCCACTAAAATCACTTCGTCAATATCCTCAGGTGATAGTTTGGCATCTTCTAAAGCTCTTTTGCAGGGACCGATAGTTCTTTGAAGCAGACCATCCACTAACTGTTCTAATTTCGCTCTGGTTAGGGTTAAATCTAAATGCCGTGGACCAGATGCATCCGCAGTTATAAAGGGGAGGTTGATATTAGTTTGCAAAGTCGTGGATAGTTCGCATTTAGCCTTTTCTGCGGCTTCTTTAAGTCTCTGTAAAGCCATCCGGTCTTTTCTTAAATCTATCCCGTAGTTTTTTTGAAATTCATCCGCCATCCAGTCGATAACCCTCTGGTCAAAATCATCTCCACCTAAATGGGTATCTCCATTGGTGGATCTCACTTCAAACACACCCTCCCCGATCTCCAAAATAGAAATATCGAAAGTCCCACCACCCAAATCAAATACTGCTATCTTTTCATCCTTTTTCTTTTCTAAACCATAAGCTAAGGATGCGGCTGTAGGCTCATTTATAATCCTT
>JAZDLB010000021.1:0-3430 GCA_043802565.1 Candidatus Zixiibacteriota bacterium
TTTCAAAAGGAATATAAACCCTAAGAATATCCAGGGGAGTAAATAAATAGGGAACTGAGAGTAGAATAAATGTAAATAATTTCTGAAATTGTCCCAGAGCACCTGGGCTGACTCGGAGAACATCCAGACCCGATACTGCCAGCCAGTGACATGCCTTTTGAAATTTGAAAGGGTTGAGGGTTCTCCCCAGTTCAGGATTGGGTTACAGGAGGAGCGAATAGGGAGATAAAGATAGATCGAAAGGCCCAGGAGGAAAAAAGACAGGAAGAGAAAAACTCGTTTTAGATCAAAAATCGATTTTCTATAAATTGAGAAAAGAAGGAAGATAAATCCAGGAAAAAGCAGAAGAGTGGAAAGGTGATTGCCAAAGCTCAAACCATAAAGAAAAAAGAAAAGATAAGAAAACCTTTCAGATTCCAGAGTTTCATCTCTATTTCTCAAATTTATCTTTAAGATGAGAATGTAAAAAAGGACTATGGTTAGAAAGAAATTCAATCCATAGACTTCATTGGAGGTGGCCTGAGACCAGAGGGTAGGTGTAAAGGAGAAAATAAGAACACTGATAAAAGAAAGATATTGAAGCAGATTGTTTTTTGCATCGGGGAAAAGAAGCTCCAGAATTTTAAGAAAAAGAAAAAATAGAATCAGGTTAGCAAAACTGATAAGAAACAGAGAAAGTAGATTAAGAGAGAAGATCGGGGTTCCCAAGGATAAAAGAGTGAAAATCCTTCCGATTAAAGTATAGAGAGGATAGCCGGTTGGATGAGCGATTCCCAGAGTGTAACAAGCGGTGGCAAGCTCTCCGGTATCGATAAAAGAAAGGGTAGGGGAGAGGGTTAAAAGATAAATAACACCGCTAAAGAAAAAAATCAAACCAGCACACAGGAAAAGATAAAGCCTTGAGGGCATAATCTTAGATTTTAAACCAGAACCGGAAGGTCTGTTTTACCTGAGGGTTATAGGTCAGTTACAATTTGTGGTAATTAGAAGGGTAGATCCTCATCTTGCCCTTCACTGACTTCTGCTTCTGTCTCCACCGGCTCTACAGAAGGCTCAGCTTCTTTACGGCCCAGTTTAAAAATCCGTCTGGCTACGATTTCAGTAATATATTTTTTGTTTCCATTACGGTCATCATAGGAACGGTTCTGGACCCTTCCTTCCACAAAGACCTGATCTCCTTTTTTCAGGATGTCCTTAGCAGTTTCAGCCTGCTTCCCCCAGATTACTAAATTATGCCAGTCGGTTTTCTCCTGAAACTGGTCAGATTTATCTTTCCAACGGAAGGTAGTGGCTAAGGAAACAGTGGTCACTGCCTGACCATTTGGGGTGTATCTTTTTTCAGGATCTTTACCCAGGTTTCCGATTAAAAATATCTTGTTTAAACTTGGCATTTTCACTCCAGGTTTAAGTATTGTTTTTTATATAATAGTATTTATTTCGACGATTGTCAACCCTTTTTAGTGGGAACAAAATATTTTTTGAGTGAAGGTAGGAGCAGTTTATGAATTGCTCCTACCTTAAAAATTTGTGACCGTCAGGTCCCCTGACCTGACGGAATAAGTTTCTAAGATTTAACTTGCCAGGTCAGTCCGCCTTAGGCGGATGGCAAGCACAGAAACTTTTTTTAATCGTTGTGTTAGGAGCTTTTCTCAAGACACACCTATACTGCCGGAAAAAGCTTGGGCAGGAGTTGAACTCCTGCCCAAGAAGAGTTAACTGCATTGAAAACGCAAGGCTAATCCGCCTCTGGCGGACAAGACCTTGACGGCCTTGCCCTACCTTTCCTGGTTTACTTTACCAGCACCACATCGATCCTGCGGTTGAGGCTCCTTCCTTCTTTGGTGTCATTGGAGGCGACTGGTTTTGATTCTCCATATCCGGTATGGGAGATCCGGTCCTCTGCTAATCCCATATTAGCTATAAGATAAGCAGTTACAGCTTTGGCACGGGACAATGACAGCTCCTGGTTATAATTTTCATCCCCCATAGAATCGGTATGTCCATCGATTACAATTTTTCTCTCCGGGAAATCGCGTATAGCTTTTTGAACTTTAGATAAAAGCCCAAAGCTTTCTGGCAGAATAGTTGATTTTCCGCTGGGGAAATTTATACCATAAAGTCGTATAACGATATTCTCTCCTTCTTTTATCACGCTGGCTTCTTCTTTGGTGAAAAACTTTTCTAAGGAGAGGAACTGTTCTTCCTCTATGCTTTTCAATTCTAATTCTTTATAGCCAGCTTCTTTCTGGGCAACCTTCTCCTCCAGTATATCTAATTGCTCAGAGAGCTCTTTAATTTTCTCCTCTTTCTCCTTCAACTCAGAAAGTAGTTCTTTTTTTTCTCGTTTAAGATTATCAATCGCCAGAATTATGGATTCAACTGGTTTTTCTGAGCCCTGGTCAAACTCAGGAGTATAGTCAAGATTTTTAGCGATACGGGTGATGAGGTTTTCCTGCTCTAAGACTGATTTTTCAAGAGAAGTATAGTCTATTTTCAGGTTCTGGAATTTTGAGGAGAGGTATATGGCATGCCGAGCCTGATAAGCAGACTGTTCTGCTTTTGCGGTAGCATCCTCTGCCGCATACCTTTCCGTATTCAAAAGCTGTTCAGTTGAAGCTAAGAGATCCTCGGAATTTTTCAGGGTTAAAGGAGCAAATTTATCTGCCTTGGCTTTGAGCTTGGCTTCCTCTATTGATTTTTTAGCTTCACCAAGGATACTTCCTTTGATTGCTTTAAGCTCTGCCTGGTTGAACTTCACTTCTGCTGATTTAGCCTTCTCTCTGGCACCATTTAAGTCTCCTGCTTCTATTCGCAAAGAAGCTTCCTCTAAAGCTTTTTTGGCTAATTCATACATGTCCGGCGCAAATTCCGGGGCGTTGGCTTTCAGAGCTTTTTCCCTTGCCTGGAGCAATGAGGCAAAAGGGACACGAGCTACCTCTGCAATTTTATAAGCTTCAGCTAAATAACCTTTAACTTTCTCTAACCTTTTCTGAATCTCTTTAAGCTCTCCACCCTTTTTAAACTTCTCATAAGCTAAACTATATTCATCCCAGGCATTTTGATAGTTCTTAGGGGAGAGGATGTCAACCTGCTGGTTTTTTGCTTTAGCCAGTTCCTCTCTTACCCCTTGAAAAAGAGATTCCTCAGTTAAGTTTTCAGTTTGGGCTAATAACAGGTGAATATTTATTAATAGAAACAAGAACACAAAAAATGTAACTGTGGTCTTCAGACTTTTTAAGAGAAACATTTTCTCCTCCTTTAATAGTTTAAATTTTAGAAGAATCTATATTATGTCAATATAGTTTGTCAAGGATTTTCCCCCTTTAAAAATTGTATCGACAGAGAGAGGATAAAGATTAGAATTCAGGAAAAAAATGTTGGCAGGTTGAATTCTTTTTCGTAGATTAGTTGTCATTGTTATATTCAGGTG
>JAZDLB010000022.1:0-5228 GCA_043802565.1 Candidatus Zixiibacteriota bacterium
GAATTAGATTACAGAAAGATAAGGAGTTACTTCAAGTTCAGCTACCCCCAGACCCTGAAGATCGATTACTTTATCTGCCCCTGTGAAATCCCGGAGGCGATATGGGATCAAAGGCTAAACTTAAGCTTGGATCCAAATAAACATAAAATCTATGTGCTGTTTGATAAGGAAAAAGAAAGCGTTGATTTCCCTGGACCTCTGCTTTTGCTTCTGTATGAGTTCTGGGGGTATGCCCCTGCCTTGGTAGTTGAAGGTACGTCAGGTTATTTCGGGATAAGTCATTATTACGCTAAAAAATTAAAAGAGAAAGACTCTCTGGTCCCATTGTCAGACCTCAAAATAAGCTCAGATTATAGAAAAGCCCCGGTGAATATCGCTTTTCCTGAAGCTTCTTCGTTTATCAAATTTTTAATCGATTCCTATAATCTGGATAACTTTAAAAGGTTCTACTCTCAGGTAACGGATCTTAGTTTTGATTCTACTTTCAAGGAGGTTTATTCCAAGACACCTGCACAGATGGAGAAGGAATGGAGTTCCTTTTTAGATCGATATGAGCCAAATGAGGATGAGTTAGAATCAGTAGCGGATAGAAGATTGAATTACAGATATTATGCTGAGGGGATAGAGCTTTTAAAAGATGTTTTAAATGTCTATACCTCTTCTTCAAAAAGAGAAGACATACTCAGGGTCTTAAATAAGCTCGGAGGAGCTTACTCTTCCTCAGGAGATTATAAAGAAGGAGAAAAGATTTATAAGCAGATGTCTATAATCGATTCGCTGAATCCGGGGAACCATTTCATCCGGGGTAATCTCTTTTACCTACAGGGGGAAAAAGACTCTGCCAGGGCAGAATATCATCAAGCTATAAGCCTGGATTCTAACTATTCTGCTCCCCAGATAAAATTAGGAGAACTCTATTTAGATGAAGGGGATTTGAATAAAGCTAAGGAAAGTTTTGAAAAGGCAAAAAAGTTTAATCCGGCAACTCTGGATTGGGTGGAGATATATTCTGGTTTGAGTAAAGTTTATTCTCTGGAAAAAGACACCATAAAAGCTCAAGAATCTCTATATTCAGTTTTGCAATATTCCAATTATTATCTATCCACCAAAGGAACTACCTATGGTTATCACTATCTGAAGATCGGGGAAGCTTATCTATCTTTAGGAGCAATAGACTCAAGCTTCGTTCCCCTTAAGACCGCTGAGTTCCTGGAAGATAGGCCCGCTTATTTAGGCAGGATCTTCCTCAAATTAGGAGAGGCTTATGAATTAAAAGGGGACAGAAAGATGGCAAAAGATTATTACCAGCAGGTTTTAAATATCCCATCCGGTTTCAAAGAGAAATCTTTAGCTTTCGAGAAACTTAAATCGATAGAATAATGTTTAGCTTTCTTAATCCCACCCTTCTCTGGGCACTTTTGGCAGTGGCCCTGCCAATTTTAATCCATCTTTTCAGCAGACAGAGGGTCAAAAAAATTGAATTTTCCTCTTTGATATTTTTGAAATCTTTAGAGAAGACTACCTTAAGGGCGATAAAAATTAAAAATCTTCTTCTCCTCTTAATTCGTTCCCTGATAATCTTTTTTGTGGTTTTAGCTTTTGCCAGACCAAGTTCCAGAAGTGGTTTTGCCTCCAAATTAGGTGCTAAATCTAAAAGCACAATCCTTTTCTTGATGGATAACTCCTATCGTATGGGTTATGAAACAAAAAAAGGGAATCTCTTAAGCACATCTATAAAAAAAGGTGAGGAGCTTTTAAAAGTTTTTAGAGAGGGGGATGAACTATATTTGATTACTTACAGTTCAGAGCCAAAGCTTTATTTGTCACATCCTACCTTTGACTCTTCTCTAATAGTCAAAGGTATTTGGGAGATGGAGCTTTCCTTTGAGCCGGCAGATTTAGATAAAGCTTTAAAGTCGGGTTTAGAGCTTTTAACTCCAGCTAAAAATGAGAACCGGGAGATATATTTATTTACAGATTTAGAGACCAAAGAGCTTTTTCCCTTGAAAAGATGGAGTTCTGCTTACAAAGATAAAGGGATTAAACTTTTTATAGTAAAATTGACAGACGAGGAGAAGGAAAACTGGGCGATAAAAAAAGTTGAGCTTCCAGAAAGGGTTTTAGAGAAACAAACCCCCTTTGAGGTTAAAGGGATAGTGGTAAATTATAGCCAGAAACCGGCTCAAAACTTACTTCTGAGTCTGTATTTAGATGGGAAAAGAGTAAGCCAGACAGGTGTGGATTTAAAAGAAAGAGAGGAGAAAGAAATTAGCTTTATGCAATCGGTTAAAGATCCCGGCGTTCATTCAGGTTATTTAGAGGTCTCAGATGACAACCTTTTAGCTGACAACAAAAGATTTTTTACCTTCAACCTCCCGGAAAAAATTGAAGTCCTTTTAGTGGAAAGTAGAGGTGAAAAAGAAAAATATCTAAGATTAGCACTGAATCCGAAGACTGAAGAGGAGAAAGGGATTGAAGTTAACCTGACTGAGCCAAAATCTTTCTATAAAGCAGACCTTTCAAATCATAAAGTGATAATCTTCTCGGATTATGCCGGGTTAAAATCAGAGGATCTATCGAGATTAGATGAATTCATTAATTCAGGCGGAGGGGTTTTCTTTTTCTTGGGCGAGGGAGAAAAAGAGATATATTCACAAATCTGCCAGAAATATCTCAATTCAACTTATAAAGGGAGAAAAGGGGTTTCAGGGAAAGATGAAGGTTTTTTAACTTTAGAGAAAATAGATTTATTGCATCCCGCATTTCAGCCTTATAAAGGGCTGGATAAAGCTAAATTCCCGCAGATAAGGTTTTTCACTATAAATGAGATAACTCCCGGGAAGAAGATCAAAATACTGGCAAGTTTCAGTAATGGAGCTCCAGCCTTTGTGGAGAATCCTTCTGGTTCAGGGAAGGTCTTAGCTTTTTTAAGTTCCCATGACCCTGAATTCTCAGATTTAGGGGAGCACACCCTTTTTGTCCCTTTGATCCGCCGCTCAGTAGAATATCTTTCTTCCAATCTTTTTAGCTCAGAACAATTTTTAGTCGGGGAGAAGATCAGAAAGGAGTATGATTTAAAAAAGGCAGAGAAGATAGAGTTATTAGACCCGGAAAACTTAAGGGGTATTTTAAATCCTGAGTATAGTAAAGCTAAAATTATTTTGAAACTGGATGGTTTAAAAAAACCAGGCATTTATAGGCTTCAATCCGGGGAAAATCTTTTAGACCAGTTAGCCGTAAATCTTGACCCCAAAGATTCAGATTTAGAGCCTTTAAAAAATGCAGAACTAAAAAGGGAGATTAAAGAGAGGGATAATATATTTGTCATAGAACCGGATCAGAATTTAGAAAAAGAGGTTTTGAAAACAAGATATGGTAAAGAGTTGAGAAAAAATTTCTTGTGGCTGGCTTTAGGTTTACTTATCTTGGAGATGTTAATCTCGAAAAGCCGGAAAAAGGATTTGGAGTATTTTGAAAATACAGGAGGAGAGGTTGTTCAAAGGGTATAGAATTTACATTTTACTCTTTTTATTGTTAATCTCTGGATGTGCTCCACTTTATCACTCAGAGGAGCCTAACCCTCCAGAGGAGAACCTTTTCAAAAAGATAAAGGTTCGGGTTTTAACTCAGGATAAAGGTTATCCTTTAGGTGGTCCTGTGGATTTAAAATTAGAGATAAAAAATATCTCGGATGATATAGTTAAATTAAATTTTGGTTCAAATCAGCTTTTCGATTTTGTAATTTATAAAAAAGGGTTTGAGCTCTGGAGATGGTCTTATGATAAAATTTTCGATAAAACTGCAATTAAGCTTTCCATCTATCCTGAAGAGGTCTGGACCTTTCAGGCAGAATGGGATACTAAGGATAACCAGAGAAGATGGGTTTTGGGTGGAAGGTATTACATAGAAGGGGTTTTGAATACAATTCCACCTTTAAAATCTGAAAGGAAGGAGATCGGTTTAATAGATTAAATCAAAAAATTATGGCCTGGTATGATGAGTTTTTTAAAGAGGATTATCTGCAAATTTACCTCCCTTTTCTAACTGAGGAAAGGACTAAACAAGAGATCGATTTCATCATAGAGATTTTAAATCTCCCTCCCGGAAGTAAAATTTTAGACTTAGCCTGTGGTTTTGGGAGGCATACTATCCCTTTAGCTAAGAAAGGTTATGATATGACCGGACTGGATTATACTGAGAAATTCATCCGGATGGCTGAAGAAAAGGCGCAAAAGGAAAATCTGCAGATTGAGTTTTTAGTCGGAGATATGAGGAAAATCCCCTTTGAAAACCATTTCGCCGGAGTTATCTCCTATTTCACCAGCTTTGGATTTTTCTCCGATGAGGAGAATTTTGAGGTCTTAAAAGGAGTTTCTAAGGCTCTTAAAAGAGAGGGTAAATTTCTTCTGGAAATTATGAACCGGGACCTCCTGGTAGAAAATTTCCAGGCAAAAGACTGGCATAGAACCGAGGACGGAACCCTGGTTTTAGAAGAAAGGAACTGGGATTTGAAAACCGGAAGGATAAAAAATTATGTAACCATCCTGGACGAAAAGGGTGAGAGGAAAAGATGGTTTGAGGTCCGGCTCTATACCCTTGAGGAGTTAAACTATCTTCTGGAAAAGGTTGGTTTAAAGATAATAGAGACCTATGGGAGAAAAGATAAAACGCCTTATTCGGTTGATTCTCCCAGAATGATTGTTCTTTCTCAAAAGATTTAAGAGAGACCAAAGTTAGCTGTCGGGCAGGGTGCCCGACCTACGAAGATGATCACATTAAGATTTCGTAGGCATCCGCCAGAGGCGGACCAACCCTGCAAGATGGATTTTTTACAAACCTCTAAGAGAACCAAAGGAGGTGAAAAAGATGCCAGCCAAAAAGAAAGTTACCTATAAGTGCCCAAAGTGCGGTTATACTGCCAGCAAAGCAGGAAAATGCTGTGGGGCACTGATGAAGAAGGTCTCGAAGTAGGTGATAGGTTTGAGGGGGAAATATGTAGAGACGCATAGCTATGCGTCTCTACGCTTTCCAAAAAGAAAAAAAGTTTTGTAGGGGAGGGGCTGGTCCCCTCCCGAAATTTATTAAAAGAAGATATGAAGGTCTTGGGAATCTCAGGCAGCCCGATTAAAAACGGGAATGTGGATTTATTAATAAAGCAGGTTTTAAAAGGGGCACAAAGCAGAGGGGCTAAAACCGAGCTTTTATATTTAGATGATTTGAATATTTTG
>JAZDLB010000023.1:0-7641 GCA_043802565.1 Candidatus Zixiibacteriota bacterium
TCACTCCTCTTGTGGCCACACCCATCTTGATAATTCCTATACCCATTAGTTGACGGTACCTATTCATCAGATTATCCACTAAAAAATTGTGCTGTTCACCAACTAAAAAATCAAGGGGGTACCCTTTTTGACTTGTGGCTGCACCCATCAACTCCCAGCTCCCGAAATGTCCCGCCACTAAAACTGCACCCCTCTTTTTTTTCAAAGCCTGGTCGAAATTTTCCAGGCCTTCAAATTCAACTAATTTATCCAGTCCTTTCTTCAAAACTGGAAACATCGCATATTCTACAAATCCTCTGCCAATATTCCGGTAAGATTCTCTGGCGATTCTTTTAATCTCTTTTTTATCCAGACTCTGACCAAAAGCCTTTTTCAAATTCTCTAAAGTAACTTTTCTCCTTACCCCGATCAAACTGAAAGCTAAATCTCCCAAGAAAAAACCTATATAGATGGAAGCTTGATAAGGAAGAATTTGAACCAGCGTCCCCAGCCCTCTGGTTAAAAGATACTCAATCCTGTGTCTCATCCTCCTCATCCAAGCCATACTTCCCTATCCTTTCTTCATACTCCCATCTTTTTAAGGTCTTTCGATTATAATACTTTTTCATAAGATAAAGAAATACCAGCAAAATGGCAAGCCCCGGCCAGAGCAAACCGGTATCTCCTAAAAAAGCTAACCAGTTATATCTTTTTTTAATAAAACTTGAAAATTCATTTTGAAAACCCAGATAACTTGAGCCAGTAGTCTTAATAAAAGCTAAATCTAAACTTTCCCCTGATGCTAAATGACCTAAAAGTTTAAAAAAACTTTCTTTTCCATATTCATCTAAGAAATATGACAAAGCCAGATAGCTTTCGGTATAAGCCAGTTGAGCCTTGCTATCGCTGAACTGGTTTAAATTCTCCATCTCGGATAAAGAGACAATTGAGTTAGTAATAACCGCCCTTACCACCAAAATATCCTGACCTATCTGCCATTCTTTAGATTGGAGCATGGCAAACCCTTCCTCTATCCAGCGAGGAAGTATTGCACCATTTGATTTTTTATCTAAGAATATATGGGCTAACTCATGTTCTAATACTTCTGAAAATGGTCGGCCATATCTGAATTTAGCTGGAGATTTTAAAATTATGAGATTTTGACTGGAGATAGCCACTCCTATGCCCCAATCCGGGAAATCAGGACCTAACCTGGATTTAAAATCTTCTTCACTTTCTGCTACATAAATTGTCAAGGGCTGAGTAAGCGAATCTTCAATAAATAAAGAGATGTCCTCATAGGCCTTTTTAGCTAAAACCTCAATTTCCTGTTTAAGTTTTGGATTTCTGGTATGAATATCAAACTGTGGAATTGCCTGAGCAATCCCGGTAATAAAAAAAACAAAAAGAAAGCTCTGAAAGAGTGAAGAAACTAAACGAGCAATGGTACCCGCTCTATGAACGATTAAAGAAATACCTCTCGTAGGCATCCGCCAGGGGCGGACCAGCCCTGCAAATCTAAGTTTTTTGGAGACTTCACCAAAAAGGATGGAAATCCTCAGCCACTTTTTCTGCAAACTGAAATTTTTTCTCATTTATTTATTGATAAGTTTTTTCAGTAAATCCTCCCCCTTCTTTTTCAAATCCTCTTTTAATTTCTCTTTCTGGGCTTTTACCTCTTCTTGAAATTTTTTCTCTGCCCTGGAGGTGCTGAGAGTAAATTTAGGATTTTTGACATTCCCCTCTATCTTAAAATCTAAAACCTTTCTTCCTTTCTCATCCTGAAAGAACTTATTTAGATCACCCAGATCCAGCTTACTGGAAAGCTCAGCCGAAAGGACTACCGATACCAGATAATCTAAACTTCCATCTAAACCCACAGAACCTGTAGCCTTCCAGTCACCACTTTCGGATAAAGCTTCAAAATCCTCGAAGAAGACCCTTCCATTATTAATCAGGAAAGAATTATTCAAAGTCCTTATCTTTTCTTCCTTAAATTCTTTTATCTTAAGATAGGAGGAGAGTTGATTTAAAAGCTCCCAGTTCACCAGTTTGCCATCCGTAAGCGTGCCTTTGCCCGAAGCTATCAGGGATTTTGTTATCTCATCAACACTATTCCCTTTTCCTGAAAAATCGGCTGTTAGATTAAGATTTCCAAAAAGATGGTCTTTGAAAAGAGCAAATCTGGATAAGAAATTATTGGCTTCGATCTTGCTGGCACTAACTTTTATATCGAATTGCGGATTATTAATATCCCTTAAATCATAGACTGCATTACCACCCACTGAGCCAGTATAAACGTTAGCAACTACATTCTCAATTTTAACTACTCTATCCTTAATCTCTAACTTCGCCACTAAGTTTTCCAATTCTACTTCCCGGAAGATAGCTTTTTTTACCTCTATTTGACCTGAGGCATCGATATCCGGCAAAGGGGGTGCAGTTTTTACCTCTTTTTTCTCTCCGGTTTTAGCTTTTTGTCCTGCGGGCATAATCTCATCTAAATTCAACCAGGGAGAATTCAGAGTAAAACTCAAGAAAGGTTTACGAGTCTCTCCTTTTTTTGCCATAAGCGACTGTAAAAGATTTTCTACTTTTCCCTTTAAGCTTAAAGAAGATTTTCCTAAACTCATACTGAGGTCACTAATATTCAAAATCCCTTTTGAAAGTGACAAATCTCCATTTAAATTCTTTACTGGAACAGTAAGAGAAGGTGAGCTGACCTCTATATTTCTTAAATTGAATTTTCCAGATAAGTCCAGTTGCTCAACTTTTTTGAGCTTGCCAAATGCTTTTATATCCGCATCAACCGTGCCTGACAGGTTAGTTCCTTCAGGAAGTTTTTTAAGCTCTTTTACTATCGCCAGATCAACTTTGCTTTTCAGCTCAGAGGTAAGATTCGGGTCAGAAAAATTATCTACTACCGCTTTGAACTCTAAGGGTGCATCACCAAATGTAGCATCTGAGGTAACTATACTTAACCTTTGATTGTCAAAATCTATCTCCCCTGCAGGAAGAATAAAAGGTTTTGGAAATTTAGCAAAATCGATCTTCACATCTTGTAAAGTTATCATTCCCTCATAAAGAGGTAGGGTCTTGCCTTTAATTTCTCCTTTGAGCGAAGCTTTCACTCTCATCTTCCCTGAAGCTTTTAACTGGGATAAAGGGGAATCTTTTCCTTTGGGAAGAGATTCTAATATGTCTTGAATCGATATATCCTTTGAAGAAAGTGTTAGATCGGCCAGTGGATTTGTACTCAAGTTCTCAACTTTTCCTTTTATCTCCAGAGAAACTTTTGCCAGCTCTATTTTAATCTGCTCGATATTTAAAAAATCTCCTGGAAGATTTACTTTGAGATTATGTTCCAGAGTAAATGAAAGCCCAGGTATTTGACTTTTTAATCCAGACAGGTTTAAATCAATTTTCTGAATAGCGATTTTACCTTCAGACCTTCCGTTCTCAAATTTTTTATCCATTACGAATTTGCCTTTCTGTTCAATTCCTCCCAAAAATAATTTACTTCCATTAGATAGATCATTATAGGTAAACTCACCCTCTTTTATCTGCACATTCTCAAAAAGGATCAAAGGCAGAGGACCTCCTCCGCCTTTCATAAGATCAGCAATATTTAAAATTTGCTCTTTATTTTTCTCAATGAAAATCTCCGGCTTATCCAGGATTATCTTCATCACCTCAATCCTTTTTTTCAATAAGGGCAAGAATTTGACTCTGACTGAAAAGTTTTTGATTTTGAACAGATTTTCATGTTCAAATCCAGGCAAGTTGGAAATCTTGAGTCCTTTTATATCCACACCCAAACCCTTGAAGATGGATGGAGAAATATCTTCAATAACCACCTTACGGTTCAAAGCTTTTTCCACCTGTGGCTGGATCATAGATATTAGCTTCTCTTTGGTGAAGATAAGTCTTATGGCTAAAGAGGTGATTATTAAAAGAGCAATCAAAATACCTGAGATCCAGATAACTATTTTCCAGCCTTTTTTGATTTTCATCTTGTTACCTCTTGTTTTTAGGAATATATTTTTTGTAGGGGCGGGGTTACCCCGCCCCTACTATCTTTCGTAAGGTTAACGCCTTGCCCTACAATTTTTACAAAATATAACTCTCACCGATCTTGAGTATCTTTACTTTGGTCTTAGAGTTTTTTAGCCTGTTGGCAAATATTTCCGGATTTTGCTTAATGACATCAAAAGTATCAAAGTGCATAGGAATTACCACTTTCGGATTTAGAAATTCTGTTGCCTTTACCGCATCCTCAATCCCCATTGTGAAATTATCACCAATCGGAATTAGAGCTAAATCTAATTTATTCATCTCTCCTATCAGTTTCATATCTAAAAAAAGCCCCGTATCACCTGAATGATAAATGATTTTCCCTGCAAAATTAACCACAAATCCGCAAGGGTTGCCGGTGTAAGTTATTTCCTCATCCACAACTGCTGAGCCATGATGGGCAATAGTCAGTTTAACCCTGCCGAAATTAAAATCCCGTCTTCCTCCGATATGCATAGGATGAACACTGGCACCTTTTTTCTGACAGTACATGGCTAATTCAAAGGGGGCAATAATTAAGGCATCATTCTTTTTGGCTATATTGATTGCATCCCCTAAATGGTCCCCATGCCCGTGAGATAAAAGTATAGCATCGACCTTGACTTCCTCCGGGCTTATCTCTGCTAAAGGATTTCCAGAAATAAAAGGATCAAAAATTATCTTATGCTTTTCATCCTCTAAAGTAAAACAAGAATGCCCTAAATAAGTTAGTTTAACCATAACTCCTCCATTCTCATTCAAAGGTTTATTTCCCTTAAGTATAATTTAAAAACTGGTATCTCTTTGTCAAGGGAAATGCCTTCTTGAGAGAATAGAGGGACAGAACAATGTTCTGTCCCTACAAAAAAACAGGGCGAGGAGACCTCGCCCCTACCTGTCTACTATCTACTGTTTGCTTTTAGCTTTTTCAATCTTTCCTTCGCATCTGCAACTTCAGGTATCCCCGGATCAGCATTCTTCCAAATGTCGAGAAATTCCTCATATTGTTCAATCGCCTTTTTGTCCCACCCAGATTTCTCATAAACCAAGCCTAAAAGATAGTATGCTTTCACCGCTGAAACCGAAACTGCGGCTCTGCCCTCATCATAGCTTGACAGCGCTTTCTCTAACTGAGTCACTGCCTCATCCAGTTTATCTGATTCAAGGCAGGCTTTGGCAAGAAGAAAACGCGCCTGAAAAGGTGGAAGTGACCAAATACCTGGATTATAACTTAGAGATAGAGTAGAATAAGGGGGGTTGGAGGTTGCTTCTTCTAAATAAGAAATTGCTGTTTTTTTATTCCCTTTAGCTTCCTCAACAGCACTTAATGCCAGCCAGTAAGCATACCTTGCAGCTTGATTTTCTTCTTCAACATCTTTTTTCAACGACTTCGTTATTTCCTCAGCTTCCTTGACCTGACCCTTCTTGGCCAAAATATAGATATACAAATCCCGCAAATAGACCGGGTCAAAAGGATATTCCTTTTTAAGAATTTCTGTGCAGATTTCTGCTTCCCTTGAAGCTAAATCCAGATTCCCTCTTTCCTCATAGATAAATGCCTTTAGAGCATGCTTAATTACATTCGCTCCCTCTTCAAACTGCTCCATCTTATCTGCGGTAATGCCATTGTCCAAAACCTCAAGGGCTTGTCTGAACTTACCCTGATATAAGGGAATCAAAGCTAAAGTAGTCCTCCCAGTGGACCGACTTGGTTTATCACTGCTGGCGGAAAGTGCTTTAAAACAGCTTTCCGCTTGGGCATACTCTTTTTTGAAAAGATACATAAGCCCAAGTTTCGCAAGAGACGGATAAAAGTCGGGTTTTGTTTCCAGAGCTTTTCTGTAAGATTCTATCGCCTGGTCCAATTTGCCGTTCCAGGCATACAAATCAGCTCGGCTGTCATAGGGATTTGGTTCATCCGGTGCTAAGGAAATATATTTGTTAATTGCCCAAAGGGATTTTTCAAAATCACCAATACTATTATAGGCATAAGCAAGGCAGTTGTAGGAGAGTTTGGAAAGAGGATCTATCTCAATAGCTTTCTGATAGGCTGCGATGCCCTGTTTATACTGCCCCAGTGTAAAACAATAAATATCTCCTAAAAAATTAAAAGCCCCTTTTTCGTCCGGATAACGTTCCACTATTCTTTGCAGTTCCTTAATGGCTTGATTAACATTCCCTGATTGAGATGCCTCCAGATATTTTATGTAGAATCTTTCTTTCTGGCTGACTTTATCCGAGTATTTAATTGCTTTAGCCAATAGTTCTTTGTCTAGGCCACTGCCACTCCACCTTTTACCAATGGCTAACCAGAAATATGCCATCGCAAAGGTCGAATCAATCTCTATGGCTTTCGTGAGACTTTTCTCAGCCTCCGGGTAATCCAATTTAGTCGTGAAATCAACACCTTCGAGGTAATAACGGTATGCTTCCGGTGAATGGGTGGTAACATCTGCTACTGGGCGGGCTACTTCCTTTTGGGCTTGGTCAGGGAGGGAAAGGTCTTTCTTGATTCCCACTGCCAGCGTGTCAACTAAGGAGAATACATCCTGTTTTGTTTGCCCCATTATTCTCTGAGATGCTATCACCTGCCCACTTTTCACATCCACCAATTGAGTGGTTATTACCATTCTCGGTTCCACTTGAACGATACCCCCTAATACCATCCATTTAGCATTGGCTTTATTGGCAACTTCGGAAGCAACATTCTTGTCTATGATTTTGGCTCCTTCCTTTCCCATTAACTTCAAAATATCATATAATCTCTGACTCGAAATAACTCTCATATATTGTGATTCTGAAAGAGAGGTTATCAACAGATTAGTTACTATCTCACCCAACCTTCCCTTATCCTCTCTATCTACCATATTTTCAAAATACATTATGGCTAAAGAGTTCTCTTTGGCTACTGCTCCTTTTTCCGGAACTATTTCAAATTTGAAAGGTTTGAGAACTAAAAACACCAAAGCAATAATGAAAACAATCGAAGCTGGAATTATGAAGGGAAGAAGTTTCTTTTTGGGCTTGGGTGCAATCGCTTCTTTGGAAATTTGACCGGTCTTCACATATTCCAAGCTCTTTTTTTCGTGCCTCAAATCAGCCAGTAAATCATCTATATGCTGGTATCTTTCTTCTTTATCCTTTGCCAGTGCTTTGAAGGATATCCGCTCCAATTCTGCTGAAACTTGATTATTAAAACGAGCTACTGGCTGAGGTTCTTCGTTGATGATTGAATAGACTATGGCGGCTTGATGCTCTCCTCCAAAAGGAAGTTTCCCGGTCAAAAGCTCATATAAAACAACTCCAAAAGAGAATATATCGCTTCTATGGTCAACCTCCTCACCTTGGGCTTGCTCTGGTGACATATAAGCAAGAGTTCCTAAGGTCGAGCGAGTTTTGGTTAGTTTAGTTGCTCCTTTCAGCTTTGCCAATCCAAAATCCATTATCTTTACTTGCCCTCGAGGGGTAAGCATTATATTGTCCGATTTGATATCCCGGTGCACAATCCCTTTTTCATGAGCCATAGCCAAACCTTCACATACCTGAATCCCAATATCCAAGACTTTCTTTATCGAGAGTGCCTCTTTCTCAATTGTCTGTTTCAAAGTC
>JAZDLB010000024.1:0-4347 GCA_043802565.1 Candidatus Zixiibacteriota bacterium
GAGTTAGCCCGTAATTTGATGTTGTTTATTGGCTTACAGAAACGTGCCTTTTCGAATCCCAGTCTCTCCGCCATTACCAAATAAGAATAGTAATATCGTAAAAATACTACAAAACCGGTAACCCCGCCTTGCCCACAAGGCGAGGTAATTTTTTTTGTAGAGACGCATTGCATGCGTCTCTAATCCAAATGAAATAAAAAATGGAAACCTAAAGGTTTCCGCTACAAAATATTTTCGTCGGGCATAAAACCCGACGCTACGTTTCCTCTCCCGAACCCTTTATCCCTTTATCTCTTTATCCCTTATTTCCCAGAGAACAGAGATATTCGTGAATCGATCTGGCGGCTTTGCGTCCAGCTCCCATAGCGAGAATAACAGTTGCTGCGCCGGTTACCACATCCCCTCCAGCCCACACCCTTTCCTTAGAGGTCTTACCAGTCTGTTCGTCCGCAATGATATTCCCGTTTTTCCCTACTTCTAATCCGGGTGTAGCCGCAGAAATAAGTGGGTTTGGGCTGTTACCGATGGCACATACCACAGCATCCACAGGTAAAATTGTTTCTGAACCTTCGATAGGAATTGGTTTTCTCCTGCCAGAGGAATCAGGCTCACCTAACTTCATCTTTATGTATTCAATTTCCTTAACCCACCCATTTTCATCACCAGTATATCGAATAGGGAGAGTTAGAAACTCGAAAATAATCCCTTCCTCCTCTGCATTTTCTACCTCTTCTAAACGGGCTGGAAGTTCCTGTCTGGATCTCCTGTAAATAATCCTGGTTTCTGCACCCAGTCTTAAGGCAGTTCTGGCACAATCCATAGCCACATTTCCTCCGCCGATAACTGCTACTTTTTTATGATTTTTTATGGGGGTATGAAACTCCGGGAAGAGAAAACCTTTCATCAGATTCATCCTGGTTAGATATTCATTGGCTGAATAAACGCCATTCAGGTTTTCGCCAGGTATGTTCATAAACCAGGGAAGCCCAGCGCCTGAACCGACAAATACAGCATCAAATTCCTCTAAAAGACTATCCACGGTTCTGGTTTTTCCAACTACGTAATCTGTAATCACCTCAACGCCAAGCTTCTTTAAATAGTCAACTTCTCTATTCACTATCGCCTTAGGAAGCCTGAATTCTGGAATACCATAAATTAAGACCCCTCCCATTTTATGCAGAGCTTCAAAAATAGTAACCTGATGCCCTAATTTTATCAGATCCCCGGCTACGGTGAGTCCAGCCGGTCCCCCACCTACCACGGCCACCTTTCGTCCAGTGGATGACGGAATTTCCGGAATCTCCAGCTTATCTTGTTCCGCTTCCCAGTCTGCCAGGAACCGCTCCAGACGACCGATTGCAATCTGTCCTCCTTTTTTCTGGAGAATGCAGGTTTCTTCACACTGTTCCTCCTGGGGACAAACTCGACCGCAGATAGCTGGCAGTAAATTTTTTTCTTTTAATATTCTGATTCCAACAGAAAGATCTTTTTCAGCTATACACTTGATAAAACCGGGAATGTCTATCTCCACCGGACACTTTAAAACACATTTTGGATTTTTGCACTGCAGACATCTCTGAGCTTCTTCAACTGCAGTTTCAACCAGATACCCTAAAGCCACTTCGCTGAAATTATGCCTTCTTACTTCAGGTATCTGTTTGGGCATTTCCCTTCTTTTTAAGTCCAGCTTTTTTTTCTGCGGTTCAGACATAAAATAATTCCCTATGACTTTTCAACATGCTCTTCACACCTGCTGGTCCTGAGAGGTATAACCTCCTCTTTCAAGTATGTTTTGCGACGCTGTAAAAGCTCGGCCCAATCAACCTGATGTCCATCGAAATCCGGACCGTGCACGCAAGCAAATTTTGTGGTAGAACCGACAGTTACCCGACACACCCCGCACATTCCAGTGCCATCGATCATAATTGGATTCAAGCTGACTACAGTTTTTATATTCAAAGGCCGGCTTATATCCGACCCTCTTTTCAAAAGGAAAGTGCAGCCGTTAATGATGATGCGGTTAATTGTCTCTTCAGATGACTGGATGATCTCCGTAAGCCTGCTTATATGTCCCCGGTAACCCTTTGTACCATCCCTGGTGATCTCGAAGAACTTATCTGAAACTTCTTTAAGTCTATCCTCCCAGTAAAAAAGATATGAGCTTCTGGCTTCGATAACTGTGATAACCTTATTATTTTTCTGTTTGAGTGCTCTGGCTATCGGTAAAATACTTCCGATACCGTAACATCCAGCCATACAGAGAACCGTGCCAAAACTTTCGATTTCAGTGGGATTCCCCAGTGGTCCCACTACGGTTGGAATGTTGGTTCCACTTTCAAGAGAAGCCAGCCTTCCTGTAGTATTACCAACATTCATCAAAACAACTGTAATTGTTCCTTCTTTTGTATCCCAATCAGACACAGATAATGGTATCCTTTCTCCATCTTCCTCTGCTCGCAAAATTACGAACTGTCCTGGTTTCACCTGCTGGGTAACTGCCGGTACCTCTAAAGTCAAGAGGTGGATATTAGGCACAATCATCTGGTTTTTTATCAGTTTAAACATCTTTTTTCCTTATTCTTACTGGATGGGGGTTAGGTCCAACCACTTCGCCTTGACGCAATGTGACATGCAGGGTTCCCTGAAGCTGGTCATTCGAAATTCTTGCAAGCCAGACCTTCTCAAACTGAGCCGATGTAACCACAACTTCATCCCCCTCAGATATTCCATTTTTATTAGCATCTTCCGGGTTTAAGTCTATTAATCCCTCGTTAAATATCTTTCTTGCTCCTTCAACCCAGGTGGTGAGAGAAAAACCCCGATAAGAATGTTCAGCCAGAGAATTATTAAGGATAAAAGGGACTCCATTTTTTGTTTTCGTCTTTCCTTTTGGTCTGGACTGAGAAATAATCAACTCCCCTTCGCATATCAGAGGACCAGCCTTGCGTTCGATATTATTAAAATCTCCAAATCCTTTTATGATGGAAGAGATCTCTTTATGAATCTCTTCAGGATTAGAGAAATCAAACCCCTTTTCCCCCATTTTTTGAGCGATAAGGCCGAGTATCTTCCAGTCAGGTAAAGCTTGGCCTGGAGGGAGAACACCTCTTCTCACCCTTTGAATCCGTCCCTCACCATTGATGAATGTTCCATCCATCTCTGTAAAAGCAGTTGAAGGAAGGACAAGACCAGCTTCATATAAGGAATCCGGAGGATAAATGTTTTGAAAAATCAAGAAATCAGAAGGGGGTCGGAAGTTAGAGGGAACCTCTCCTATAAGGTAAAGTACTTTTACCTTGGAACCAGATAAAAGTTTCTCTGAATTCCATACCGAAGAAAATTCAGGGAGGTCTTTCCCCCACCTTTTTCTAAGATCGTCTAATTTCTCTTTATGAGTGGAAGAAAGTCCTCCGGGAAGAAGTTCCGGGTAACACCCCATGAGAATGGAACCTAAGAGATTGTTCTGAGCGGGTAAGGGAATGATTCCAGCATCAATATTTCGCGCTATTTTCTCTATACTTTCAAAAATCTGATGACTTTTGTCGTATTGCAGAAAATCTGAACCCACAAGTATCACCGGAAAAGAGGTTTCCTTAAGCATTTTAGCTACTCTTTCAAGTTCATCCTTAAAATTTTCGCTCTTCCCCTTTGACCTGTGCTGTGAAGTCCTGGTTCTCTTTTCCTCAATCAGACTCACTAAAGAACGAAGAAGATCAACTTCCCTCCCAGGAACTGGTCGAAGCCACTTCTCGGCGATCAGGGCGAGATCATGCTCTCTGGGATTGATAGTAATTATTTTTGCTCCTTTTTTAATTGCCTTTCGGAGTTCAACCCCCACCACTGATCTTCCAAACCTGGTATCCAGACCGACACAAAGGATGAGTAAGGCATCTTTTAGTTTAGAAAGGGGAATGCTCATTTTCAAAAGGTTCAGGTAAGCATTGAAACCAGAACCATAGAACCCTCTTGCAGAAGTATCGATATTGGATGAGCCCATAACCACTCTGGTAAATTTCTGGGCAATGTATAAATCTTCATTACTGCAGTTGGGTGAGATAAGCATTCCAAACCGTTCAGGTGAGCAGGTAGAAAGTTTATCAAAGATTAATTCGAGAGCTTCTTCCCAGGATATTTCTACCTTGATATTATCCTGAGTCTTATATGGTTTTTTCAAACGTTGGTGATTATTTACCAGCTCGGTAATACAGAATCTCCCTTTAACGCATAGCTGTCCGTTATTCACCAGAGTATCTTCTGCCGGAAGAGTGCCAATGATTTCATTTTCCTTTATCAGTAAACGTATCTGACACCCTACACCACACAAAGGACAGGTTGTGATTTCTTCCC
>JAZDLB010000025.1:0-3322 GCA_043802565.1 Candidatus Zixiibacteriota bacterium
GAATTTCTACAACAGTTGATTAACGGGGTTGCCTGGGGCTCAATTTATGCTTTAATAGCCCTGGGTTATACTATGGTCTACGGGGTTTTAAGGCTGATAAATTTTGCGCACGGGGATATATATATGGTGGGGGCTTTTGCTGGATATTATGTGGTTAGGTGGCTAAAGGTATCTGAAGGGCTTACCTTTGCAGGTGTGGTGGGGGTGTTTTTGTTCTCTATGTTAGCCTGTTCTCTTTTAGGATTTGTGATCGAAAGATGTGCCTATAAACCCTTGAGAAAGGCTCCCCGTTTAACTGCTCTTATCACCGCCATCGGCGTGTCTTTGCTTTTAGAGAATGCTGGTCAGCTTATCTTTGGCGCTGACCCGAAGTTCTTTCCACAAATTATAGTTAAAAAAGATATTATCTCCAGTGGTGGAGTAATCTTGACCAATCAACAGGTGATCGTCTTAGGAATATCTCTATTTTTAATGGCATCGCTCCAGCTTTTTATTCAGAAGACAAAAACCGGCAAGGCTATGCGAGCCGTCTCCTTTAACCGGGAGGCTGCTTCGCTGATGGGGATTTCTATCGACAGAATTATCTCGATAACCTTTATTATCGGTTCAGCTTTAGCTGCCGCCGCTGGCATACTGGTAGCTCTAACTAACCCCAAGATAGAGCCATTGATGGGGATAATGCCAGGGATAAAGGCTTTTGTTGCCGCAGTCTTAGGTGGCATAGGTAATATTCCCGGTGCAATGTTAGGTGGGATGATAATGGGTATTGCTGAGGTGATGGTGGTCGGGTATTTATCCTCCACTTATAGAGATGCTATCGCCTTCGCCATTCTCATCTTGATATTATTGTTCAAGCCCTCTGGCTTGATGGGTGGATTTAAAGGAGAGAAAGTATAATTCGCCTATAGCGAAATGACAAATGATGGATGACGAATGATGAATAAATAAAAATGAAAAGATAGCCTGTAGGGGAGCCCCTTGTGGGCTCCCGCAGGACGGAAAAAAACGGGAGGGGACAAGCCCCTCCCCTACGAAAAGTAATCGTGGAAAATAAACTATCTAAAAGAAAATCTACTCGGCTTAAAGAGTATAACTATGCTACATCCAATGCTGTTTTCTTTTTGACTTCTTGTGCTCAGCTTAATCGAGAGGTATTTACAAATCCTGATTTTAATTTCCAATGCATTAATTATATTAAAGAAGAGAGAGCCCGTTTAGGTCATGCAGTTTACGTCTTTTGTCTTATGCCAGAACATCTTCATCTTTTATCAAGCCCTTTAGAGTCAGGGATTTCTGTAACACAATATATTAATGGGTTAATAAGCAAAATAACTCGATTGTCTTGGAGTTATGGTTACTCGGGTAAATTAATGCAAAGAAGCTTTTATGACCACGTGGTCAGAAAAGAAGAAGACCTTAGACAGATAGCAGAGTACATTTTGAGCAATCCAGTAAGGAGAGGTATAGTTCAAAGGTGGGAAGATTACCCATATTGTGGTTTGATCGACCCATTACCCATTTGAGTTTTTAAAGGGAATTTTGGGAGTAAGGTTTTTGTAGGGGAGTCCCTTGTGGACTCCCGAATGGGGTGGTGGGAGGGGACTCTCTTACAAAAGGTTTAGGTCTAATGGGTGGATTTAAAGGTGAGAAAGTATAGACCGCCAAAATGAAAAAAGGAAAATGAAAGAAGGAAGATGGGAAAAGGAAAATAGAAAAAGAAATGACGAATATCGAATATAATATGTAGGGGCGGGGTTGCCCCGTCCCAATCCACCAGATGCAGAGGGCGAGGAGACCTCGCCCCTACAGAAATACTGTCATTGCGGGTCCCGCCTTTAGCGGGGCGAAGCAATTCCACTAATAATGAAATGACGAATGAAAGATATCAAATAGCCAATAGCGAAGAACGAACAGCGAATAGCTAAAAGCGAACTTATGCAACTTAAAAAAATTATCTTCATAGTTTTAGTCTTAGGGTTTCTCCTTCTGGTGAACTATTATCTTCCCTCGCGGATGAATCCTTATCTTTTTCAGATATTGATCCTCATAGGTATAAATATTATGCTGGCAGTGAGCCTGAACCTGATAAATGGTTTTACCGGACAATTCTCCATTGGCCATGCCGGTTTTATGGCTATTGGTGGTTATGCTTCAGCTTTTCTGACCTACTATTTTGGAGCAAATTTGATCCAGAGTTTAAGCTCAATTCTTTTTTTCCCCTGGCTGGCAAAATCGATAATCTTTGTTTTTGCTCTTATCTCAGGAGGTCTTTTGGCAGCACTGGCGGGCTTGGTAGTAGGGATTCCTTCATTAAGACTAAAAGGGGATTATTTAGCCATTGCTACTCTGGGTTTCGGGGAGATCATCCGGGTTTTAATCCTGAATATTGATGCAGTTGGTGGTGCCAGAGGGTTTGCGGATATTCCGGGGTACACAAATCTTTTCTGGGTTTTATTTTTTATGCTTCTTACTATCATAGTAGTTAGAAATCTGGTCTATTCCACTCATGGACGGGCATTCCTTTCAGTTAGAGAAGATGAAGTAGCAGCTGAGGCTATGGGGATTAATACTACTTATTATAAAATATACGCTTTTATAATCGGTGCGTTTTTTGCCGGGATTGCGGGTGGTCTTTTCGGGCATTATCTGATGTATCTGCATACTAATAGCTTCACCTTTATGAAATCGATAGAGGTGATTATAATGGTGGTTTTAGGCGGGATGGGCAGTATTACCGGCTCAATACTGGTAGCCATTATTATGACCATATTGCCTGAGTTTTTAAGGATAGTTAAAGACTATCGGATGGTGATTTATTCCCTTACATTAATAATTTTAATGTTGACGCGACCACAGGGAATATTCGGAGTGGAAGAGTTCAGTTTGAGAAAGATTAGAAATTTATTTGTTAGAAAAGAACAAATAATAAAATGACAAATAAAAAGGTTCAATGGCTCAATCCGCCATAGGCGGACAAAAGTTCAAGGGAAAAGAAGAAAAGGCATGATCGTTGAGGAATTGTAGGGCAAAGTTTTAACCTTGCGAAAATGATTTTTGGAATGAAAGAAAATTAAGATGAAAATATTAAACTGTTTATTTCTCTGTCTTGTTATTTTGATTTCGATATCTTATAGTCAAGATAATAAGACGAAGGATTCAAGCGGGCTGTTTCCGGTTAAACAAAATGGCAAGTGGGGATATATCAAAAAAATGGAGAAGATTGGAGATAATCCATAGATGGGTGAGGCTGAATCTTTTTCTGGTGAACTGGTTCAGATTGAAACCGGTAAAAAGAAGGAGAGTAGCGACCAACCTAAAGAAA
>JAZDLB010000026.1:0-2466 GCA_043802565.1 Candidatus Zixiibacteriota bacterium
TATAAAAAAACATGGAGAACTCAGGGGATGTATCGGGTATATTCAAGCGATCAAGCCACTTTATCAAACAGTTCAGGAGATGGCAGAAGCCGCAGCTTTAAATGATCCCAGATTCACTCCGGTTACAAAAGAAGAGTTAAAAGACTTAGAGATAGAGATCTCGGCCTTAACCCCTTTGAAAAAGATAACGGATGTGAATCAAATTCAAGTAGGAACACATGGGATTCTGATTCGTAAAGGTTATTATTCTGGCTTGCTTTTGCCCCAGGTTGCCACTGAGAATAACTGGGACCGAAAAACTTTTCTGGAACAGACCTGCTTCAAGGCTGGTATTTATGATAAAGATTGCTGGAAGGATAAAGATACAGAAATCTATATATTCTCAGCAGAGGTTTTCTAGATAAAAGGAGTGGTTTTGAAAAAGGTCATAAAAGTTATAAGAGGTTTAGTTCTATCAGCAGGACTGTTTTATCTTTTAAGTCTTTTTTTCACTAAGTCGTGCGTGCTCCCCACAGCAGAAGAAAAGAAAGTTTTTTCCTCAGACCTTACTTTAGGATGTATAACTTCCGGGACAATTGAGAGGAATCAAACTTTAGCCCTCTCCCTTTTTAAGAAAGGGCTCCCCTCAGAATTAATTTCTGATCTGACCCAATCTCTTTCAAAGGTTTTAGATTTAAGAAAATGTAAGCCCGGTGATTTTTTCACCCTCTTAGCTACTGCTGACCATTCCCTTCTCTCTTTCGAATATCAGAAGGGGTTTCTGGAGAAATATAAGGTTGTAAATAAAGAAGGAGACTTAGTTGCCTATTCTGTGCCAGTTAAACTCACCCGAATAGTGAAAGGGTTAGAGGGGAAGATAGAAAATTCCCTCTGGGATGAGATGAGGAACAGGGGCGAAAGCCCGGAGCTGATAATGAAATTCTCCGATATCTTTGCCTGGCAAATAGACTTTTTATATGAGCCCAAAAAAGGAGACAGTTTTAAGTTAATTTATGAAGTGTATGAAAAAGAGGGGAAATTTACAAGTTATGGTGAGATCCTGGCGGCTGAGTATGAGGCTTCTGGGACAAAATATAATGCCGTATTATACCAGGATAATTCCGGACACAAAGATTATTACGACCCTTCAGGCAAGTCTTTGCGAAAAGCCTTTTTAAAATCCCCTTTGAACTATAGAAGGATCAGTTCAAAATTTTCTTTTTCCAGGCTTCATCCAGTATTTAAAACCTACAGACCTCACTATGGGGTAGATTATTCAGCACCCTATGGGACGCCGGTGGTATCTTCTGCTGATGGAATAATCACCTTCGCAGGCTGGAAAAGAGGTTTGGGTAAAACAGTAGAGATAAAACATTCGAATGGAATTATAACCTCTTATGGTCACCTTTCCTCTATGGCCGAAGGGATGAGAAAAGGAGAAAGGGTTAACCAGGGAGAGATGATCGGCAGAGTAGGGGCAACTGGTCTGGCTACAGGTCCCCATTTAGATTATAGATGTAAGATGGGCGGAAGGTATGTGAACCCATTAAAGATGAATTTCCCTTCAGCCGAGCCGGTTAAAGAAATTTACCTATCTGATTTCAAAACCAAAAGCGAAAATCTCCTTTATGCCTTAGAACTTCTGACCGGCAAACTTTTCTTTGCTTCGGCTGAATAAAAGCTCGTTGTGTGACCCTTTCAGGGTCGCAAAAGACTGTAGGGCAAAGCTTCAGCTTTGCGTAAAAAAAGCAAACCTAATCCGCCTCAGGCGGATGCCCTACAAAAAACATTTCTTTGTTTCTACAGAATAAAATTTTCTTAGTTGATGTTTAAGAGATTTTTTCTCATCTTCTTTTCCCTCTTACTTTTTTCACTCTTATCTTATCAAGAGGGTTTTCATACACAGGAAAACATCTTTTTGCCCAGGGAGCATAATCTAATCCTGGTTGGTGATATTATGCTCTCCCGGGGGGTGGACTTGTGTATGAAAAAAGAAGGATACCTTTACCCTTTTAAAAATATGGCAAAGATGACCAATTCTGCTGATATTACCTTTGGTAATTTGGAATCACCCCTTTCTAAAAGAGGGATGAAAGGAGACCAGATCTATGCTTTCCGGGGGAATCCTGAGTCAGTAAAGGGTTTGATTTATGCTGGGTTTGATGTATTAAACTTAGCTAATAATCATTCCTACGATTATGGCAGAAAAGCTTTTGAGGAGACACTCAAGCTTTTAAAACAAAATAATTTTCAGACTATAGGTGCAGGGGAAAATATAAGAGAAGCCAGAAAACCTGCTATTTTTGATTTAGGTGATCTAAAAGTGGCTTTTATAGGATATGACCTTTCCCCAGGTGCGGTTTATGCGGGAGAAAACAGCCCCGGGGTTAGTAAAATTAAATCTTCCTGGATAATGGAAGATATGGAGAAGATGAAAAGGGATGCTGACTTAATTGTAGTTTCCTTTCACTGGGGGATTGAATATGA
>JAZDLB010000027.1:0-4769 GCA_043802565.1 Candidatus Zixiibacteriota bacterium
CCTTTTTTATCTGTAGTTTTCTCAGAGGCTAATTTGTAGAAATGATACCCATCTATCTCCACCTGCATTGCCTGTGATAATATCTCTAAGAGTTTTTCCATCTTGACTCCTTTTTATTATGTAAGTCCAGATATATTTCCATCTTTATCTAAATCGAAGTTAAATGCCGCCGGGATTGTGGGTAAGCCTGGCATAGTCATAATATCACCAGCTAAGGCATATAGATAACCTGCACCGGTTGCAGGCCTTAAATCCTCTATGGGAAAACGAAAATTTTCTGGTTTTCCTTTGAGCCTGGGGTCAGAAGAAAAAGAATAGGGGGTCTTGGCTATACAGATCGGGAGAACATCTAATCCCCAGGAGGTGAAAAGGTCGATTCTTTTTTCAGTTAAAGAAGAATATATAACCTCCCCTGCTCCGTAAATTTTCCTGTCGATTTTCTCAATTTTTTCCTTTATACTTCCTCTTTCATACAGGAATTTAAAAGAGCTTTCTTTTTCACAGAGCTTTGCAGTCTTTTCAGCTAACTCTAAACCTCCTTCACTACCTTTATCAAAAACTTCTGTAACTGCGACCTCATCTGCTCCAGCCTGGATCGATTTCTCTTTTAAGAAAGAAAGCTCTTTTTCGCTGTCTTCAGGGAAACGGTTTATGGCTACGAGCACCGGGAGACCGAAAAGCTTAAGGTTTTCTATATGTTTTTGTAAATTCTTACAACCTTTTTCCAGGGTATTTAGATTTTCTTCTTCAAGTGCTTTTTTATCGTAGAACCCGATCCCGTGCATCATCAGGCTTCTAACTGTAGCAACTAAAACCGTTAAATCAGGCTTAAGTCCACTTTCCCGACATTTTATATCCAGTAATTTCTCCGCACCGCAATCCGCACCAAAACCTGACTCGGTAATAACATAATCTGTGAGCTTTAAAGCTATAAGATCAGAGATAACTGAACAATTTCCATGGGAGATATTGGCAAAAGGACCAGTATGAACAAAAGCTGGAGTTCCTTCTGAGGTCTGAACTAAATTTGGGTTAAAAGCTTTTTTCAAAACCACAGCCATTGCCCCGGGAGATTTTAAATCCTCTACGCTTATCATCTTCTTATTCTGGTCCATCCCAACAGTTATTCTGGAGAGTCTTTTTTTAAGATCTTCTAAATCTTTGGATAAAGATAGAATCGACATAACCTCACTTGCCGGGGTGATATCGAAAAAAGATTCCCTGGGTATACCATCTGCTTTCCCTCCGAGACCTATTATTATATGTCTTAAGGCACGATCATTAATATCCACCACTCTGGGCCAGAAAATCTCAGAAATATCAAAACCTAATTTATTCCCCTTTTGCAGATGAGTATCTAAAATAGCTGAAAGGAGATTATGGGCATAACCGATAGCATGAAAATCTCCAGTGAAATGAAGATTTATTTCCTCCTTGGGTAAAACCTGTGCTTTCCCTCCTCCAGTTGCACCACCTTTTATTCCGAACAAAGGTCCCATAGATGGCTGTCTCAAAGTACAAATAGATTTTTTGTTTATTCTATTTAAAGCTTGAGAAAGCCCGATAGCAGTTACAGTCTTTCCTTCTCCTAAGGGGTAGGGGTTATGGCGGTTACAAAAATATATTTGCCTGTTTTTCTATTTTTCAACCTCTCCAGAACCTTGAAAGATACTTTGGCAATATATTTCCCACAGAGCTCTAATTCATCTTCTTTTAAGCCGAGCTTTCCTGATATCTCTATGACCGGTTTTATATTTTCAGGCATTTAAAATCCTTTATACTTGTTGGTAATGGGTAATCTTCGGTCTTTTCCAAAAGCTCTGGGGGTAATTTTTATACCCGGAGGCGATTGTCTTCTTTTATATTCACTACTATCCACCATCTGGATTACCTTGGAAATTGTTTTTTCATCAAACCCTAAATCCTTTATCTCTCTAAACCCTTTATCATCCTCCACATAATATTTCAAAATCGGGTCTAAAATCGAATAAGGAGGAAGAGTATCAGTGTCCTTCTGGTTTGGCTTTAGTTCAGCAGTTGGTTCTCTTTTCAATATATCTTCAGGAATAACCTCTTTTTTTTCCAAAGAATTCCTATATCGAGCTAATTTATAGACTAAGGTCTTGGGTATATCTTTTAAAACCACAAACCCTCCTGCCATATCTCCATATAAAGTAGAATATCCAACTGCTAATTCACTTTTATTTCCGGTGGTCAAAACCAGCCAGCCAAATTTGTTGGAAAGTGCCATCAGAAGATTACCTCTAATGCGTGCTTGAAGGTTTTCCTCAGTTACATCCTGTTTTTTATCCTTAAGCTCAGAAGATAAGGTTGAAAGATAAGATTCTAAGATTTTTTCAATTGGTAAATCGATAAATCCTATTCCTGAATTCTGAGCTAATCTTCTGGCATCCTCGTAACTCCGTTTAGAGGTATACGCAGAGGGCATAAACACCGAAATCACGTTCTCTTTTCCCAGGATATCTTTAGCAATCACAGCTACTAAGGCAGAATCTATTCCCCCGCTCAATCCTAAGACCACTTTGGTAAATCCATTCTTCTTAATATAATCCTTAGTCCCCAAAACCAGTGCTTTATATACTTCTGCTATTGGATCAAGAACCTCTACTTCTATTCTTCTGATCTTTGGTTTTTTTCTCTTTTTAACCTTTTCAGTAATAACAATCTTCTTAACTGTTTCAGATTTGATCCTTTCCCTTTCCTTTCTCCACTTTGAATCTTGTAATCTTGCTCTGAAGACCTCATCTAAGTCTAAATCTGCTGTTATCAGGTCCTCCTCAAACTGCTTTGCTCGGATGAGGGTTTTACCCTGCGGGCTGAAAATCATCCCCATCCCATCGAAAACTAACTCATCCTGTCCGCCCACTAAATTGTTATATAAAAGAAAGACCCGGTTATCATTTGCCCGGGTGGAGAGCATCTTTTCCCTTTCCTTCCATTTGCCCAGATGATAAGGGGAGGAGCTAATATTAATTATCAGCTCAGCCTCCCCCAACAAAGCCTGAACCTTCGCTGGTCCTTCCGGATACCAGATATCTTCACAGATGTTCACACCAAATACCAGATCGCTCAATTGATACACTGAGACTTTCTCACCTGGCTGAAAATAGCGGTATTCGTCAAAGACCCCATAATTGGGGAGATTGATTTTATGATAAACATCTATAAGTTTTCTATTATGGATGATGGCTGCGGAATTGTAAATTTCCCCATTTTTATCCACAAACCCAATTATTGCAGTTAAGTTCTCAGTTTTTGAGATTACCTTCTTCAAAGCCTTAAGGTTATCCTCGATAAATTGAGGTTTGAGGAGCAAGTCCTCAGGTGGGTAGCCGGTAATTGAAAGTTCAGGAAAACAGATCAGTTCCACCCCCATCTTTTTCGCTTTTTCTAAATACTGGATTATTTTCCTGGTATTACCCTCTAAATCCCCTACAGTGCAGTTTATCTGTGCCAACCCGACCCTTAAAGAACGCATCCTTTTCTCCAAAAGATTTATGTTGTTCTATCGTTCAATACTATCCTCCATAATAGTTTTTGAGTTCTTTTTTGTCAATAATTTATTCAGAGAGCTCTGAAAAAGTGGATGCGAATGGTCGGGCAAGGGTGCCCGACCTACGGGAAATCAGCACCTTACGCTTACGCAGGCGGGGCTCCCAGCCTCGCAGAAATGAGTTTTTCAGAGACCTCATTCAGAGGTAGTTTAATTTAGTAAAACCCGTGCCGGGGTAATCAGTCAGGTTGCACCTGGAGATTTAGGCGAGAATCTATTTCTTGGGGGTACATTTTATTGAATGTTCCTTAAATCTGCCAAAACACAATCTTTTTGTAACGTATAAAGTTTATATTAATTTATCTTGACTCTATTGGATTCTTTATTAAATTGGCTAATTAAATGGAGAATATATGGCTAAAGTAAAGGGAAAACCTAAAGTAGATAAAGCTAAAGAAAAAGGCGCCCTTCCTTTCACTAAGAGAAACTGGACCTGGATGGGTATAGGGCTTTTAATCATAATCGTAGGTTATATTGCCTTATCCCAGGGCTCAATAACTTTAGCCCCGATACTTCTGGTTTTGGGATATTGTGTGATTATTCCGATTGCAATCCTTTTAGGTGAGAAGAAAAAGAAAGAAGAGAAAACGCCCAAGCCAGAAGACTTAGCAGGAAAGAAGGTTTAAAGGTTTTATCCGCCTGAGGCGGATAAACCAATAAACTGTTTTATGTCCGGGCGGTTAGCTCAGCTGGTTTAGAGCGTCTGCCTTACACGCAGAAGGTCACTGGTTCGATCCCAGTACCGCCCAAGGATAAAACAGGGAATAGGCATCAGGCAATAGGCAAAAGGAAATTAGCTCTTTGGAAAATAATATCAAGGGTTTTAAAGATCTAAAAGTATGGCAGAAGGCACATCAACTGGGACTTGACATCATTGAGTTGGTAGATGGTCTTCCAGAAAAACTTATCTATCATTCTATAGGCAATCAGCTTTTAAGATCAGCTACCTCCATAGCCTCTAATATTGCGGAAGGCTATGGGAGTTTTTCGAGGAAAGAGTATAGAAGGTATTTAGGGATTGCGCTTAAATCTGCTTATGAGACGGAAAATTGGTTGAAGCTTTTAGCAGAATCGAAAGTTTTTCAGCGCATAATTACAAAAGAAAAAATTGATAACTTGGAGAAGGTAAATATTGAAATTATAAAAATGCTGATCTCTTTGATGAACAAATTGAAATAAAAACTGTTGCCTTTTG
>JAZDLB010000028.1:0-2875 GCA_043802565.1 Candidatus Zixiibacteriota bacterium
ACTACCATAACTTTCGCTTGAGTTCCTGCAGTCACCGTCTCTACTTGCCCAAGCTCTTCGTATAGGTATTCGGATTCCTCTTCGAATATTTTTTTGGTCTCTTGCTGGATGGAGCTTTTTAAGAGGTTACCCTTCAGAGGGGGCATGAAAATCATTTTATGCACAGAGCCTTCTATGCTCCCGCATACCCTGATGTCTAATTTTCTCTTCTCCTCCGAAAGATATTTTGCCAGCTCTTCTCTGCTAAGCTTCAATAGTTTGATAACCTTGATCGTGTCCCGATAAGGCTCTGTTAAAATAAGCCTGGCAAACTCTCCATCCCATTCAACTGCTAAGATCAATTCTTCTCCTTTATCTTAATCCTTATCTTTAAGGATAGATATCATCACCCAACCCCCCATCATCTATCTTATTAGGTCCTGAGGAATAGAATTTATTGCCAGTGGGATCCCAGATATATTCAATCCCCCAGGGATCTATGATTTTATCTGCATCGGTTACCAAACCAGCCTGAGTTAAAGAAGTAACTCCGTTGACTAATGACCAGTTAGTTACCCCATCCCAGTTTCCATTCGGATCTGTTGTATCCTCATCTACGAAGCCATCACCATCATCATCGTTCGCTGCCAAGATCAGTGCCGCCTGGTTTAATACTGCTATTTCTTCTTCGATTTCCCTTCTCCAGGAGATGGCGGCTTCCAATTCTGATTGGGAAACATAGATTAAAATATCATCGAAATCAGGATTAGAGCTTTTCTGAGTATAGCTTCCATCCGAAACAGTTGTATTCTCCTCATCAAATCTCAGGTTTCTCCCGGAAGAGATTAATACTGCTGCAGTAGTTCCAATACTCTTACCATCAACTTTCAAATTTGCCAAAGGGTCACCCTCATTCGTAGCCACATAAACGTAATATTTATCTTTATAGTTCTCATCTGTCTGGGCTGAGGGAGCTAGTTCTAACTCATTGACTGGCAGGACATAATTTGTATCTGGCGAAGGAAGAACTAAATTCCTCTCATAATAGTTGACAATCGCTTTTTTTATCTCCTCCATCTCCTTCTTTGTAGCTCTTTCTTTTTCTAATTTGCTGATAGCCCCATACAGATTAACCACAGACAGAGTAAGTATACCCATAATCGCTGAAACAATTAACAGCTCTATCAATGAAAAGCCTTTCTCTTTTTTCATTTATATTAATTAGAAAGTCATTACCGTGTAAATGTTCAGAAGTCCTGTTGTCCGCCAAGTTTCTTAGTGAAAAAACCTTATTTTCACCCCGCTTCATATTCTTATTTTATTTAGACTCACACCCCCTGAAGAGGACTTTCTTCAGGATACTAAAACACTTTTTTGTGGGGACGCACTTATTGAAAAGTGCATCCCCATCTACTTCTTTTTAATCCCTTAATCTATGAAGTAGTAAAGATCAATCCTCCCTGAGCCAGCATAGACATCACTTGCAGTTATAACTCCGCTGGTGTCCACGCCATCATCCAACTGCCGATCCACGTTTCCGGCAACTTCAGGTGGCAGACTGATGGTGACATAATTACCCTGGCGGTGAGTAGTTCCCACCATGGCCGTGTCAGACCATCCCCAGGCGTAGGTGCCTCCAAACGGGCTTCTCCGGCTTTCATGCGCTAAGTTCTCAGACTCCATGTCCGTCCATACCGTGTCATTACCATCAAACTGGCCATCACCATCCCTATCTCCTGGCAGCTGTTCGAACTTATCAAAGTAAGTGTAAGCGCCAGCATAGAGTCCCTGCAGGTCCTTCACCTGCCTTCTTATCTTGGCGTTATTGATCATCTGGGCACCACCTAAGATGGCACCGATCAGAAGACCGATAATCACCAAGCCGATGGCTAACTCGACTAAGGTAAAACCGCTCTCTTTACCTAACAGCTTCCTCATTTCCTTCACTTTTCTATCACCTCCTTTCTTTTAGGATTTAATGACAACACCGAAAAGTCTTATTCTGCTCCATTGGAAACCAATAAAGAATCCGAAAGTCATAAATAGCCTCAAGAAGATGATTTTTTTGATTAGAATATGTTTCCGCTGCTGGGAATCGGTCGGATAAATTTACCTGCAGGCCCCCCTCATACCCATCCGCTTTTTCACTAATCGGAATACCTGAGGAAAACTTGAGGGAAATACTAATTTTTTTACAGAATAAACTGTATATATAACATCTATTTAATTATAAACATCTCTGTGATGAAAAACATAAGAGTTACAATAAATATCCTTTTGAAATAATACTTCTTACCGATACTGATATTAATAGAATTAAAAAGTAGAAACTATTAAATCAAAAGGAGATTAAAAGAATTGCCCGGTAAAATAAAACAGATATTATGGATATTCTTGATCGATACTTACATTATCCTGATATCCTTTGCCTTCTTAAAAATCCTGGAGCTTATGTTTAAATCTTTCTGGGCAAAAAAGCTTGTCCTTTTCAAGATTATCGATCTTACTTTCACCCTCCCTATCCTTTTAGCCTATGCTTTCCTGCTCTCTTTTGATTTAAGCGAGTATCTCTTTAGAACTAAATCAGGAAACAAAAAAGATGGATAATCAAATACTGGACAATCTAAACAAAAAGAAGTTCAGCTCTCCGGAAGTTCTATATCTGGTATTCTTACGGGTTTTAAAGATAGTTCTTTTCTGCCTCAGTCTTACATTCCTTTTCTGGCTATTTTTGCTGAAGAGTTATATTATGTTTACTCTAATTTTAGGAGTAGTTCTGGGAAGCGTGGCTGAGATTTTAACAAATTCCAGAAAAGGGTCTTTAAAAGATAGGCCCGAAGAGGAAAAAGTTAAGGAGCAGGAGAAAAAAGAACTGGTAACTTCAGAATGATTTATT
>JAZDLB010000029.1:0-3995 GCA_043802565.1 Candidatus Zixiibacteriota bacterium
TAAAAACCACTTTGAAGAAAAAATTAATCACAAAAATCGATCCGGGGGATGTGGAGCAAAGGATTCTATTCGGGCAGGGGGGTTCGTTTTTGAGGATGATCGAAAGTCAGTTCGATGCTAAGATCATAGCACGGGGGGATAATATCATCCTCGAAGGAAAGGAAAAGGAAATAGGGCAGTTAGAGGCTTTGTTCCATAACCTGATCGCTCACCTGAAAAAGAATAAAGAGCTCTCTGAAAAATACCTGCTTTATGCCATCTCCCTGGTAAAAGAAGAAGAAGTTAGCTCTATTAATGATTTACAGGTATCAACTCTGGTAGCATCAATTTTTACTAAAGAGAGTATCCAACCCAGGACTGTAGGGCAAAGAGATTATGTCAAGGCTATGGAACAATATGACATTGTCTTCTCCATTGGTCCTGCAGGGACGGGCAAGACCTATTTAGCAGTGGCTAAAGCAGTAGCAGCTTTGAAAAATAAACAGGTGATCAGGTTAGTTTTGGTGCGTCCGGCAGTAGAGGCCGGGGAGAGCTTAGGATTTCTTCCAGGCGATATTAGAGCTAAAGTTGATCCATATTTGCGCCCGGTCTATGATGCTCTGCATGATATGCTTTCTGTTGAGAAGATTAGAAAATTGATGGAGTTGGGGATAATCGAGATAGTGCCATTAGCTTTTATGCGTGGCAGAACCTTAAATAGCGCTTATGTTATTTTAGATGAGGCTCAGAATACCACTGTGGCTCAGATGAAGATGTTTCTAACTCGTTTAGGGGTTAATTCCAAAGCGGTAATAACCGGGGATATAACCCAGATCGATTTAGAGGATAAAAAAGCCTCAGGCTTGGTGCAGATTCAGAAGATCTTAGCCGGAATTGAAGGGATAGAGTTTATCTATCTTTCAGAGAAGGATGTGCTCAGGCATAAATTAGTTCAGGATATCATCAAGGCTTATGAGAAATATGAGGCCGAGAAAAATAACAGATGACAGATTACAGATAACAAATAAAAAAAGCGTAAGTTCCAAGCCACTTTAGTGACGTAGGTTAACCTGACTAAAGTCAGTAAGTGGCGTAGAAGAGGTCTCTGAAAATGTGGAAGAGGGTGGTCGGGCAGGGGTGCCCGACCTAATAGGAATCAATCCGCCTCAGGCGGATATCCTCGTAGGCAGGGCTCCCAGCCCTGCTTAACGAGTTTTCTTTCTAGAAAAATACCTGACTGAAGTCAGTTTGAATAAATGTAGCAAATATGAATGATTTTCTGAAATTCAAAAGGAAGCTCAAGGGAATTCTGTTTGTCAATGGGGAGAGGAAAAAGGACAAAGATATTTTAAGTTATCTTCCCAGAGTAGGCCTGGGGTTAGTAGTAGTTCTGTTCATAACCTTTCTTTTCCCCTTAGAGCCGATTTTTCAATTTTCAGAGAACCAGGAGTTGTTTTTAACTCCCTGGCAGGTCATTCTTCCTTTTTTAATTCGTTTTGTTCTGATACTTTCAGCCTTTCTTTTTTTCTTGATCTTTCTCTATTTGTTGAAAAAAGAAGTTTTAGAAAGCTTCTCTGAATTGATGATGATAGCTCTCTTGATAGTAATAGAGCTGGCTTTAGCTTATTTTCTGGTTTTCCAGTGGAATTTTTCATTTTACCTCATACCGGTTACCCTGGGTTCAATGCTTTTAACTCTCCTTTTAGGGTATGAGATAGGTCTGGTTTATAGTTTTCTGGTAGGATTCCTTTTAGGAATCGTTTTTAATTTAAGCTTCAATTTAGCTTTTTTATCGGTTGTGGCTGGAAGCGTAGCGACTTTCAGTATCAGGGGAGTAAAGGAAAGAACCAGATTTTACAGGCCAATGCTCTATATCTCCTTGAGCTATTTAGTGATGATCTATTTTTTTGAAGTCTTAAAAGGAACAGTGGCTCAAGATATATTAGAAAAGTGCGGAAATGGTGTCTTCAACGGTTTCATATCCACTGTATTGGCAATGGGTCTTCTACCGATCTTTGAATATCTATTTGATATCACTACCGATATAACTTTGCTGGAGCTTTCAGACCTGAACCGGCCTATTTTAAAAAGGTTAGCCTTAGAAGCTCCGGGGACCTATCATCATAGCATAGTGGTAGGGAATTTAGCTGAAGCAGCTGCCAAAGCCTTAGATGCGAACACTCTTCTTGCCAGAGTAGGTGCTTATTATCACGATATAGGTAAAATCGAGAAGCCGGAATATTTTGTGGAGAATCAGATGGGGGCAAAAAGTAAGCATGAGAAGCTTACTCCCTCCATGAGTGCTCTGATTTTGGAATCACACGTCAAAGAAGGGGCTGAGCTGGCAGAAGAAGAACGGCTGCCCAAAAAAATAATCGATCTGATTCGTGAACACCATGGCACAACCCTGATGACTTTTTTCTATAAAAAAGCCTTAGAGAAGAGAAGCTCTGAGATCGAAGAAGTTGAATACCGATATCCTGGTCCTAAACCTCGTTCCAAAGAAGCAGCAATCCTTATGATAGCGGATGCAGTTGAAGCCGCCTCCCGCACTTTAGAGGAGCCCAAACCTGCCAGGATAATGAGTCTGATCAAAAAGATAATGATGGATAAATTTGAGCAGGGTGAATTAGAGGAGTGCGAGCTTACCTTAAAAGACCTGCATATTATTGAAGAGAGCTTCCTCCCAATTTTGATCGGAGTTTTCCATCCCCGGATCGATTATCCGGAGTTAGTAGAGGAAAGTTAGATGTGCCCGGTATTTATAGAGAACATTTCCTTTGATTCAAAGATCAAACTACTCTCTTTAAAAAAATTAGCTCAGAAGATGTTAAGAGATTTTAAAGAGAAAGGTGGTTTGAATATAATTTTAGTTTCTGACAGTTATATGCGCAAGCTGAATCAGAGATTTACCAGAAGGAAAGGGACTACGGATGTGCTTTCTTTTAGTTTTAGAGAAAAAGGGGTTACAAAAGATAAAGGAGTTTTCTTAGGAGAAGTATATATATCAGCAGATAAAGCCCGAAAACAGGCAGAAGATTATCAGGTGCCGGTTGAACAGGAATTGAAAAGATTAGTCACCCACGGAGTTCTACATCTTTTAGGGTATGAACATAAGAATAAAAAAGATCAAGAAAGGATGAGAGAAAAGGAAGAGGAATATGTCTCCACTTAAGTTAGTTAGATAAAGCATTCAAAGCCACTTTTTAGGTGTAGAAATTTTTGTGTCATTCTGAGGGAGTCCGCCTTTGGCGGGACGACCGAATCCGCCTTAGGCGGATATAGATTCTTCGCCCTCTGGGCTCAGAATGACATTGGAAGTAAGACCTGATTAAAGTCAGTGAGAACAAAATAAGGAATAAAAGATGAATTTAACCCGAAAGATCTTAAATCCTCTGCTTAAGCTTTTAATCAAAGCCTGTAAATACCCTTATAAATTGGGTGAGGCTAAAAAGACTCATAAGGAAAAAGTAGAGGAGGAAATAGAGTCCTTAACTTTAGCTGAAGGGGAAAAAGTTCAGACCTTAGAAGAGGATGAGAAGGAGATGATTCACAGCATCTTCGAATTGGGAGAGACAAAAGTTAAGGAGATAATGGTTCCCCGAATTGATATGACCTGTATAGAGGAAGGCGCAACTTTAGAGGAAATTAAAGAGCTGGTAAGAAGGAAAGGGCATTCCCGAATCCCTCTTTTCCGGGAGTCGATCGACCAGATAATCGGGATCGTATATGTAAAAGACCTTTTCTTAGGAGAGAAAGAATATAAGGAGAAGGTAGATTGGTCAAAGTTGGCACGCAAAGCTCATTTTGTCCCGGAGAATAAAAAAATCGACGAGCTCCTGCAGGAGATGAAAAAAGAGAAGGTTCATTTGGCTATTGTGGTGGACGAATATGGCGGAACTGCTGGTCTGGTTACTTTAGAGGATATTTTGGAGGAGATCGTGGGTGAGATAGAGGATGAGTATGATAAGGGTGAGCCTCCCATTCAGAAGATCGATGAGGACAACTACAAGGTA
>JAZDLB010000030.1:0-5741 GCA_043802565.1 Candidatus Zixiibacteriota bacterium
AAGATAAATAAAGCTGAAGATAGAGAACCCAGAGAGACATAGCGAGTGATTGCAACTATAATCAAAAAAAGTAATAGAGCTAAAACCAACTCTAAAGGAGTAAGAGAAATTAATACCCCTAAGCCCGTAGCTACTCCCTTACCTCCTTTGAAAGAGGCGAAAACAGGGAAAATATGACCGAGGATCACAACCAGCCCGGCAATTATCATTAAACTGGTGTGATTAAGAACTGGTTGGCTGATGATAATTCTGCTTATTAAAAGAGTTGCAATTAGTCCTTTACTTATGTCCAAGAGCAAAACTATTAAAGCAGGAATTGGTCCAATGACTCGATAGACATTGGTAGCTCCAGGATTTTTCGAGCCATATTCTCGGATGTCGATCCCCTTCCAAAGTTTGCAGATAATTATACCGAAGGGGATTGACCCTAAGAGATAAGAAAAGATAGTTATAAATAAAAGTGAGAGCATTTATAATTGATTTTTATTAAATATTAGAGACGCATGCAATGCGTCTCTACAGAGAATTTTTAAATAATTTTCTGATAAAGATACCACTCCCCTTCTTCATTTTTATTTTTCCTATCCAAATATATTTCAAAAACCTCATCCTCTTCAGTTTGAACTCTATAATAATTACGATGATGTCTTAATCTCCAGTTTTTAGCTTTAGGTGAGCCTTTTGGGAACCCCCAATCCTGCCAGACTGCTATCTGCTCAGTTATTATGTATTCTTTTTTATTCCAGATAAAAGATACAGGTGCTTTTTTGGCTTGATCAATTTTTACTTCTATTTTTTCCGAAAAGAATTGCGACATTATCAAAATATCTTGTGGAAATTTCGCGTAGCAGTCCGCCTGAGGCGGATTAGACCTCTGCTGCCGAGCCCTGAAGGCTCGGCTACGCGTTTTTTTGTAAACCTAAAGGTTTACACTCCAATTCATTTTGAAAAGAACTTCAGCTTCATCTATTATTTGTAGTGTGTCTACCTTGACGATTAGCATTAATTTTTGGAAACCTGAAGGTTTCCGCTACATTAACTTATTCTCTTTTGTTCACTTTTATCCTGATGGGACATCCTTTGAATCCAAAATGCTCTCTGATTTTACTCTGCAAATATTTTAAATAGGGTTTCTTTAAAAGTTCAGGGTAATTGCAGAAGAAAACAAAAGTCGGAGGCTCAGTATCGGTCTGGGTGCAGTAATAGAGTTTTATATATTTCCCTTGCACAGAAGGAGGGGGTTGTTTTTTGATCTCCGATCCTAATTTTTGATTCAGCTCATTAGTAGCTATCCTTTTCTTCCTTTCCAGATAGACTTCTTTTATAAATTCCATCGTTTTCTCTACTCTTTGTCCGGTTTTAGCTGAGATAAAAGTAATCGGGACGAAATCTAAAAAGGGTGCATAGGTTTTAATCCATTTAGTATAATAATCAACCGTTTTGCTCTCTTTCTGAAGTTGGTCCCATTTATTTATCCCCATTATCAGCCCTTTCCACATTTCTATAACTTCACTGGCGATCTTCAAATCCTGATTTACTAAGCCAACCGGAGCTTCAGTTAAAAGGAGGCAAACGTCGGATCTCTGGATAGACCTTAAACTTCTAAGTGAAGTATGGAATTCTAAATCGTCTTTGATATTCGACTTTTTTCTTAAGCCAGCCGTATCAATAAGAATAAAATCGTCTTGATTTATCTTAATTCTGGTATCGATTGAATCTCTGGTAGTGCCTGGTATCTGGCTAACGATTAATTTCTCTTCACCCAAAAGGGTATTTACAAAGGTAGATTTTCCTACGTTGGGTCTGCCAATAACTGCTACTTTAATCCCTTTTTCTTCCTCCACCGGTATACTCTCAGGAATTAGTTTGGAGATATCATCTAAAAGCTCAGTTGCGTTTCTACCATTAGTCGCAGATATGGCATAAGGCTCTCCTAATCCTAATCTGGTATGAGAATAGACCTCTAACTCCTCCTTTTCGTTATCAACTTTATTAGCCACAAGTAAGACCTTTTTGTTTGTTTTCTTCAATCTTTTAGCGATCTCTAAGTCTATCTCTTGAGTACCTACTTTACTATCGATTAAAAACAAAATCAGATCTGCTTCAGCTATTGCACTTTCGGCCTGAGCTTTAACCTGTTTTTCCAGCTCATTTTTGGTTGCGGGCAAAAAACCTCCAGTATCGACTAAATAGAAGCTTTTACCATTCCAGGTGCAGAGAGCATAATTTCTATCTCTGGTTACCCCTGGTCTATTATGTACCACTGCAACTCTTTTTTTTAGAAAACGGTTAAAAAGAGTGGATTTCCCTACATTGGGACGACCGATTATGGCAACAATTGGAAGTGACATAGATATTATTAATTTTAGTTTGTAAATCTTTAGCTTTACCTTTTGGTAAATCCTAAAGGTTCGCGTAGCAGAGGTTTCATACCTCTGCTGTCGAGCCCTGAAGCCGAGCCATAAAGGCTCGTCTACGCGTTTTTTGGTAAACCTGAAGGTTTACACTCCAGATTTTATCTCCGGTGATATGTTTTTCAAGGATTCAACTAAATCATAAGACCCTTTAATAATTTTTACACCTATTTTTTTCTCTATATCACGAGGTTTCAAATCATCCAGGAAAAGACCATCCGGATTTAGACAGTTGGGTGGTAGCATAATCAAGTTACTTTTTCCTGACTTTTTTAGAGCTTTGAGTATATCTCCACCACTTAAAAGCCCAGTAACTGTTACGCTTTCTCCCAGGAAATTATTTTTTACTTTTACCAAGTTCACCTTCAGGTTTTTTATTTTTTTTAACCTGTCCAGGATATAACCACTCATAAATTTATAGGCTAACTCTCCAGTCACCAGATTTAATCTGAATTTATATTTTAAACTTCGAGGTAAAAACCTCTCTTTCCTTTTAAAATCATCTAAAAACTCTCTGACCAAACCTACGCCATTCTCAATCTGATAAAACTCATCATAATATTTTTTGGGTGGGATGTCAAGCTCAGCTAAAAGATAAATCTCATCTGCTGAATAAACGAAATTAAACCTGTATCTCTTCTGGAAATAGCTCTGCCACCTGTCAACTAACTTTATGAGCTTGGTGGAATATTTTTTATTAATCGGTTTCAATGCTGGCAAGTTTTTTCTAAATTTAGTTAATCCCACAGGGACTATGGCTAAGGATTTTACCCAGGGATAAAATAGAAAAAGCTCATAAATCGACTTCTCTAAATATTTTCCGTCATTGATTCCCGGACACAGGACTATCTGGGTATGCATCTGGATTCTATGCTCTGCCAATCGCCGGATTAAGGGTATAATATCTGGCGCTTTTGGATTGCCCAGCATTTTTTTCCTAAGCGATTCATTTGTCGTATGAACTGATATATATAGAGGGCTTAATCTCTGATTTATTATGCGTTGTATATCCTGTTCCGAAAGATTAGTCAGGGTGATGAAATTACCATGTAAAAATGAAAGACGAAAGTCTTCATCTTTAAAATAGAGAGGCTTCCTTAAGCCTTTCGGTAGTTGGTCAATAAAACAGAAGATACATTTATTGGGACAGCCTCTATATCTTTTTTCCTCAAAAGCTATCCCTAAATCCTGATCCGGATTTTTTGTTAATTTAACTTCTCTGATAATACCAGATTTGCTTTTAATTTTTAGTTTTAATTTCTTTTCGCTGGAATAAAATTTATATTCAATTAAGTCCTTTATCGAAGAATTATTTAGCTCTAAAATTTCTTCTCCAGGTAGGATTGAATATTTTTCAGCCAGGCTATTACTCTCAACCGATCTTATTTTCACTTAAAAACTCCAATCCTGGAACGGATTCGTCCCGAAAGGGATCCGTAGGATAGAATTAAAAAAAGCGGGCGAAGGGAGTTGAACCCTCGACGTCAAGCTTGGGAAGCTTGCATTCTACCGCTGAATTACACCCGCTTTAGTCTGTAATTATATATAACTTGCGAAATTAACTGTCAAGAAAATTTTTGCAGGATTTCCGTAGGTCGACCATGTCCAAGGACTGATCGACATCTTGTTTTGTCAAGCAGGCTTTGCCATGCTTGACCTGCATATTTTTACCTTTTGGTAAACCTAAAGGTTTACACCCCAAATCGTATCCCCACGTTGCCCTCAACGTGGGGCGATTCTTTTTATTTTCTAACCACAAACTTCTTATCTAACTCTTTAAGCTTTTCTACTATCCCTCCATATTCCAGCTCTGAATAAGGAAGCATAGCACAGCCAGAGAATCCCTGTTGGCGCATATCGATAGCCTTCTGAGAAACCCTGTCCCGTACATAATCCCAGAAAGGCTGGTCAAAGGCGTCTGCTGGTTCAGTTAACACGCCTTCTTTCATGGAGAAGGCTTGAGCAGATACAACCGGGGGACCATCAAAGAACGAAATGGTAGAATTGGCTTTCACCGGCATCAAAGGTCCTGTATGGCTGCCTCGCATAAATCCCGCTACAAAATGGCCTATACCATAAGGAGATAAAACCTCGCCAGTGGCAGGGAAATTTCCCTGAACCCGGACTAAACAGACCGGGTCATCCTTGCCGGTATACTTTCCAGCGATATTATGTAATCTGGTTGTGCTAACTGCGGTTGCCTGTTCACCTGTATTTTTAGAATGAATAGATTCGATTACAAACCTCTGGTTATCTCTCAAAAGGGCAGCTATATCATAAAGATTTTCTGGAGCATAAAGCTCAATCACCCGGTCAGCCTCGATATACGCTACGTCCATAATGGTAAATTTAAACCCCTTGCTCATTCCAGGAGAAAGTAACAATCCAGCATTATGCATTGGGTCAGCAAAGCTTAAATATAAAGGCAGACTATAGGCACCTGGGTCAGTCTTGTCCGCAGCAAAGAAAAGGAAAGATTCATTTGGTCTTTCCTCTATTTCTAACTCCGCTACAGCCGGTCCCATACCTTTTACATTCCCTGAAAAAGCATCTTTTAAAAGGTCCTGCCCGGCACCATACAGCCCCTGTTTTTTCGCAACACTGGTTCCAGCCACAAAGGCATCCCAAGCTAATCTATGGATTTCAGAATTTAATTTCCCCTTTTTATGAGTCATAAGTATTGCTATATCATCTCCGGTAGAGCTGATATAGGTATCGATGACCAGCCCTTTTTTTAAGCCATTTTCCTGTATGTAATCCCTAACTGAGTCTTTTAACCTCTGGCTGGGCTTTATATGCCCACCGATACTGCCAATGTCTGCTTTGATTACGCTGATGGTGACCTTCACTTTTTACCTCCGTTGGATGAGATTTGTTTTCGACCAAGTGTAAATATATTAAATAAAAAAGGCAAAAGTCAACTTGAAATTTGATTTAGAACTTAAATATTTGGCCATTGAAAGAGAAAATAAAAGAACGATTTTATTTGGGACCCGCTTGTTGCGCTAAGTGAACGCCTGATTTCTTAGGGGTGGGCTTCTGAAAGACGGGAGGGGATAAACCCCTCCCCTACGAAGGACAAAAGGTAGAGGCAGGTTTGAAACCTGCCTCTAATATTTATCTCCTCTCCTTTTCAAGGAGAAGGCCAGGGTAAGATTATCCCCTCTCCTCGTAGGAGAGGGTTAGGGAGAGGTTCTACCTCACTAAAACCATCTTCTTAGTATCAGTATAGTCCTTAGTCTTTAATTGATAGAAATATATCCCGCTTGAGACTTCCTTGCCTGAATTGTCCTTTCCATCCCAGATGATATTATAATTCCCCGGCAA
>JAZDLB010000031.1:0-2450 GCA_043802565.1 Candidatus Zixiibacteriota bacterium
AGACTTTGAAAACTGCGGCTGGTAGTTTTGAATGCACGCATATGCAATATGTCTCGGAGAAAAAAGAAGTATCGGATGTCTGGCAAACTCCACAGATCCCATTTTTTGGGTTGGCTAAATCTGTTATGCAGGGGTTGAGTATGGAGATTCAAAAATTCGGTAAAGACGCTAAGTCCGGTATAACTGAAGAGTCTGAAAAGATCACGATACCGGGGATAAAAGAACCAGGAATGAAGATGCCAGGAATGGAGAAGGTAAAAGTTCCACAACTTGATACTTTGAAGAAAGATCTTCCGAAGTCAACCCAACCTCCTAAATGAGATGAGAGCTCTGAGGAGTATTTGTTAAGACGCTTTTGGAGTGCAAACCTTTCCTACGGTGGCTACGAGCCAGACGGAGTCTCCGCTTCGCGGATTGGTTTGCCATTTTCACTTGGGCGGACAGGTAAAGCTATCCGCCTTAGGCGGATACACTCCAGAGGTTGAAAATAAGATAGAAATGGTGGCCTTTCCAGAGTTGAGTGGTAGCCACCATTTTTCTTTAAAAAGAATTTAAAGGAAAATATATGGAATTGATAAAAAGGTATTCTAACTGCTTTGTGTGTGGGGATAGAAATGAATCCGGTCTGAAAGTTGATTTTTTCTATGACCAGGGCGTATCTAAAGCGGAGTTTATAGCAGATGGAAGATTCCAGGGATATAAAAATATCCTGCATGGTGGGATTATTTCTGCACTTTTAGATGAAGTGATGATCAAAGCTGTTATGGCAAAAGACCTTTTAGTAGTTACTGCAGAGATCGAGGTGAAATTTATAAAGCCAGTAAAAATAGGGGAGAGGCTTTTCTTAGAAGGAAAAGTCGTTAAGGAGAAAGGGAAGATATTTAAAACTGAGGGTGTGGTCAGGAATTTATCAGGTGAAATAGTAGCTACAGGAAAAGGTAAGTTTTTCAAAGTCACTGAGGAAATGTAGAAGATATTGGAAGAGAATATAGAGTAGAGTCTAAATTATAGTGCTCGAATAGCAATCCTTCCTCACACTAAGGAGATAAAAAGTAACTAAAATTCAGTTTTGTGGATTTACGGATTTATGAAGCGATTATAGGCAAGGCTTTAGCCTTGCTTTTTTATTTAGCATCTTGACTTTATCTTTTTTTTTGTTTAGATTATAAATTAATTGAAACTTTCTTTCTCAACCTTAAAGGAGGAGACTTATGTTCTGGAGAAAAATCTGGTTTAGTAGTTTAGGGCTGTTACTAACTTTATTTTTTATTAATATCACCAGTGCTTCAAATCCTGTGCTGATTAAAATCAAACTCAAAACAGAAAAAGATTATCAGAAGGCAAATGAATCAGGGATCAAAGCCTATGTGAAGCTGGATGATGGCTATATAGCTGAAGTCGAAAAAGATAAAATCGAGAAGTTGGAAAGTTACAACTTGTCTTTTCAAATCTTAGATGAGGTTCCCTGGACTCAGGATTATTTTCTAATCTCAAAATCATTTTTTAGAACGAAGTTAAATCTTTCGAGTTATGGAGAGGTTCTATTAGAGAATGATAATCTAACCCTTTTGAAAACTGAGCGGAGTAAGGCATTGAAGTTGCTTGAAGCTGGGTATCGCCTGACCAGGGTTGTCCCTCAGACTATCCCCTTAAAATACACACCTCCTCCTTCCCCTTCGATTCCAGCTTTATCCTATTCACCAGATATAGATACCTTAGTCGATAAAGTCTCCATAGACTCTTTGAATTCTTATCTATTAAAACTGCAGTCCTTTCTGACTCGTTTTGTCTATTCTGATTCGATTGTAAAAGCTCGGCACTGGCTTTATGATAAGTTTAAGGAGTTCGGAATAGATAGCGTCTTTTTTTATCCTTTCACCAGTTATGATTATTATGTCAAGGGAACCTGGTTTCAGGATTCGAATGTGGTGGCAGTGATTCCAGGCACTGCAAATCCGGATAAGGTTATAGTGGTGGGAGGGCATTATGATTCTGTTGTCTGGCCAAATTCAGCCATGGATTTCAATTACCCAGCACCAGGTGCAGATGATAATGGAAGCGGAACAGCCGCAACTCTGGAGATCGCCAGGATCTTAGCCCAACATCCTCTTTCCAAAACAGTTATCCTTATGCCCTTTGCGGCTGAGGAGATCGGCCTTCACGGAAGCTGGGCTTATGCTCAGGATGCAGCTGCCCAGGGGATGGACATTCAATTGATGTTTAATTTCGACATGATCTCTCATTATGAGAATCAAAGGGATGTAACTGTCCATAAAGATGGAGCTTCCCTTCCCTATGCATTGGTGATGGCAAATTTAGCCGGGCTATATACTGATCTGATTGTCCACTTAGCAGGGAATTCTGCTGGCAGTGACAGCTGGCCCTTTTCTCAGGTTGGATATAATATCCTATATAGTGCTGAATATATCTTTTCTACTCATTATCATATG